>NZ_MAYS01000309.1 GCF_001756855.1 Candidatus Erwinia dacicola
CGCTTAGAAGGAATTGACCATGAATTATTCTCAGATTCGGCAGACCATGACGGACGATGCATATGACATCATTTCCGCGTTCTCCCTGGCGACCTCACTGTCACTCCATGCCATCGCATATATTACAGGGCAGGAAGAGCACATGACGCGCTTTATCCTTGAGCAAATGGCGGCATTTGATCTGGCCGTCGAGAACCACGGCCTGTGGTGCCTTACTGAAGGGTTTAAAGCCTCGGCGCATGAGTCCTAAGGTCTGAAGTTATATATCACCAGTTCAGCTGCTTTATGACCGTTATTACCGCCTACTGAATAGGTAGTATTAACGCTTGTCATTTCAAGTCCCTCAAATACCCGACGCATGTCCGGGTGATCGTTAACCGAGATAATCATTTTTCCCTTGCACCTGCTGGCCAGCTCTGCCATTGCGTCATATTGTTCCAGACCAAACGGTACACCATAGCCCTGGGTCTTCCAATAGGGCGGGTCAAGGTAAAACAGCGTGTCGGGTATGTCATAACGGGTAATGCATGCCTGCCAGTCCAAATGTTCAATCGTCACCCGCTGGAGGCGCAGCCATGCCTCTGACAGGGTCTCCTCCATACGAACGATATTCAGCTTTGCCGGGCCTGTGGCGCTGGTGCCAAATGTGCGGCCTTCCACTTTTGCACCAAAACAGGTTTTCTGCAGGTAGTAGAAGCGTGCTGCCCGCTGAATATCGGTCAGGGTTTCCACTGGAGTATCTTTCAACCAGGTAAATATCTGGCGGCTGGTTAACGCCCATTTAAACTGGTTTATAAATTCTTCCAGATGGTGCTGAATGACCCGGTAGAGGTTGACGATATCGCCATTAATATCATTCAGCACTTCAGCTTTAGACGGTAATTTTGTAAAAAATAAAGCTGCTCCACCGCAAAACGGTTCAACATAGCAGGTGTGATCGGGGAACAAAGACAGGAGCTGCCTTGCCAGCTTACGCTTCCCGCCTACCCAGGGAATAATAGTATTAGTCATGATATGCCCTTTAATTAATCTGTCAGGCCGATCAATTGCGATAAATTGATCGCTAAAACAAATGGGGCTGTCCTAGATA
>NZ_MAYS01000310.1 GCF_001756855.1 Candidatus Erwinia dacicola
GATTTGAAAGGTATTTGATTTTTAAAAAAGCCATTGCGCGAGTATCAAATACTGTTCAAATACGACCGTTACTTGGTACTATGCTGGCGAATTCAATTTCGTGCAAATGGCACTTCTAATCCACCTTTTAGCGAGAGAAAACAAGGAAGCCACATGTCGACAGAGGAAGATAAGAAACCGCCTTACGCTATAATTAACGCCCAAATTTTATCTGATTACCTGTTGTCGCTTGGTGTTATTCCCAGATGCACTGTATGTCTGTCTGAAAGTTTATCTGTACCTGAAGTCAGGTCTGCTGCCGGAAGTGTATCCTGCGGGACTCCACTGGGGACTTATGCAAACCTTTTCATCATGAAAAGTGCTTATGGTGTTAATGCTAATATCAACTGCTATGCTCTGATTTGCGAATGTTGTGGCCACGTGATGAACTTCCGTGCAGAAAATGTTCTGGCATGGAGACATAAGATCATCATGGATAAAAACAGGGAAAGTAAATAAAATGACGAATCGGTCAAACGTTATCCCCTTGCTGACACCGATTACTCAGCAAAAAAACGGTGATGGCGATGGTGGAGGTGATGATATGCAGCAGCGTGTTCGTGAACTCGAAAAAAATATTCAGTCCGTTCAGGCTGATATAGCCGTTATTAAATCTAACTATGCGACCAAAGAAGATGTCAGCAACGCGAAGAACAGCATTATCCTCTGGGTCGTAAGCGCTGTTGTTTTCGCTCAACTTATTCCAGCACTTCCCGCAATCATCAATGCTCTCAAAGGCATTCTAAGTTAGACCGCCTTTTCCTTCATGACGACTGGACTCATGCCCGGCACCGAGCTAGTGTGCGTCGCACTGCAGGCCTGAAGATTTTTCAGTCGCTTTTAGAAGGAATTGACCATGACTGACGACGCATATGACATAGTTTCTGCGTTCAGCCTGGCAACCTCTCTGACACTCCAGGCCATAGCATATATTACAGGGCAGGAAGAGCACGCCACTCGCTTTATCCTTGAGCAAATGGCGTCTCTTGATGTGGCCGTCGAAGATAACGGCCTGTGGCAGCTTACAGAGGGGTTTAAAGCATCAGCACGTTAGGCCAGGCTGAAGTTACTTATGACTAACTCCGCTGCCTTATGACCGTTATTACCCCCGACTGAATATGTGGTTTTGACGGTAGTTATCTCAAATCCCTCAAACACACGGTGCATATCCGGGTGGTCATTCACCGAAATAATCACCTTCCCTCGTGCCTGTCGGGTTAGTTCGGGCATCGCCTGATATTGTTCCAGCCCGAAAGAAACACCGTAGCCGCACGTCTGCCAGTACGGAGGATCAAGGTAAGACAGTGTGTCAGGTCTGTCATAGCGTTGAATGCATGCCTGCCAGTCCAAATGTTCAATCGTCACCCGCTGGAGGCGAAGCCATGCCTCTGACAGGGTTTCCTCCATACGGACGATATTCAGCTTTGCAGGGCCTGTGGCGCTGGTGCCAAATGTGCAGCCTTCCACTTTTGCATCAAAACAGGTTTTCTGCAGGTAGTAGAAGCGTGCTGCCCGCTGAATATCGGTCAGCGTTTCAGCAGGTGTGTCTTTCAGCCACTGAAATATCTGACGGCTGGTTAATGCCCATTTAAACTGCTTTATAAACTCTTCAAGATGGTGCTGAATAACCCGGTAGAGGTTAACGATATCACCATTAATGTCATTCAGAACTTCTGCTTTACACGGAGATTTCATAAAAAATAAAGCCGCACCGCCGCAAAAGGGTTCAACATAGCAGGTGTGTTCAGGAAACAAAGGCAGGAGCTGCTTTGCGAGCTTACGCTTACCTCCTATCCAGGGAATAATAGTATTAGTCATAATTCGTCCTTTAATCGATCTGATGTATCGATCAATACCGTTTTATTAATCGTTAAAATCGATACTAAACCGCTGTCAGTCTGGGTCTTAGCCTCAAAGTTGTAGCAGCATGGCGGCAAAGGGTAAAAAAATGCCGTCAGTGTTATGACGGCAAAATAACTTAATCAGTCACCATGAGATTAAGACCTGACCAATTTTATTCCACTGGGGTATCTGGCCAGGCTGGGTCACTGAGTTCAACGCGTTTAAGTGCCTCAATATAGTCAATCCATGTCTGTAGTTTGGCTTTATTGACATCGGAGATCGAACCCAACATCAGCTCAGTTTGCCATTCACCTATAATGGTGCGGGCTTCAGTAATCAGCTGTCGTTGCCTGTCTGCCGCTTCTGCCTGTAGGGCGTTGTTCTGAGCTTCTTCATCTTTTACCCAGGCTTTTCCATCCCATTTTTCATACTGTCCCGCAGGGACTGCGGTGACAGCATTTTCTGGCAGTGGGCCAATATCTGAAATAAATACTGCCTGCCCGGATGAAGTGTCATATACGGTTTTACCCCGGTGATCTTCACTCAGGGACCAGGCCTGTCCTTTATCATTGAAAATCGCTACCTGGCCTGCGGGAATAGCCGGAGGTGGTACTGGCGTACAGTTAGCAGGCAACCCCGTATGTGCTGGAATATAAGCATCACCTGCGCCAATAAATTCACCGGTATCTGCGCGAAGGTTAAAGACCTTAATAGTCTGTGCTTTGTCGGACATTTCAAAAGCCATTATGAGAGCCTCACAATATAATTGTATGCGATATTTTTAACGGTATTCTCTCCATTACCTGTAGCCGTAACCGTTACGGTATGGGTATGTGTTCCCATAACCACAGAGTGGGTATGTGCCCCGATAGTAACGGTGTGTGCGTGCGCACCAATCGCGACAGTATGAGAGTGAGAATCTATAAGTACAGAATGCGTATGGGCACCGGCTGTCGAGGTTGTTCCAAAATTGCTCATTCCATTGCTTGCGACGGGCTGGTCACTTCCTCCTGATTTTTTCATTGCAGTACCCCAGCCGTGGGCGTGCGCACCCCCTGAATTTGTGCTTTTTTGTGCTTTTTGTCCCGTAATCAAAAACCGAAGTTGTTTTGCTACCTAAATCTGTCGCAGAGGTTGTCCTGGTACCATGATCAAAAGGTGAAGTTGTTTTAGTCCCCAAATCAGTGGACGTTGCAGTTGCCGTGTGGGAGTGTGATTTAATACCATCCGCCTCCAGACTCAATAGCGTACGGCCATCAGGCGCACCTTTAATGGTCTGCCCGCGCATATCCGGCAGCTTGCCGGATGGATAGGCTGCAGCGGTTTTCGGGTATTTGGCGATGTCAAACGCCTGACCCTGCATGATGGCGTACCCGTCAGGCGGCGTGGTTGCTGGCCAGGCCAGAGGCGTACCCACCGGAACGGCAACCGATGCTGCTGTGGCTGCAATCGCCGTGGCAATAGCCTTAATGGCCGTCAGCAACTGGTTATTCTTCGACTCGACGGGTCAGGCGTCATTTGTGCTTCAGCCAGAATATTTTTATTCTCGGTCTGAATATCAATAATGCCGCCCTGAAGCGCGTTCATGATTTTCGCGTAAACGATAGTGCCTTCCGCGCCGGTTGACGGGTCGCCATCATGAAATAATCCATCGTCGGTATCGACTGGCTCAATAATATCTTTCATTACGTATTATTCTCCACGTAATTAAATACAACCTGTGTATGAGCAGGTTTTAAATCGCGGAATATGCTCTCCAGCATATTCTGGCCAAATGACATCAGGCGCTCACCCGTAGCCGAACTACCGCAGCGGAAGCGGTAAACCGGCACCTGACCATCCTGAATATTCACAATCCACACCCAGACAATTTCCGGTATCCACAGACGGTCACCGCAACGGTTGCGGCCACAGCGGAACGGCTCCGGCTCGTCGATGGTGACGTCATAGCCCAGCGACTTCGCCAGATGGATGAAGTAGCTGCGACTCAGCCCTCCGGTCTCAACCAGCTTCGCCATAAATGGTCATCCCGCTGCTGACCGATAAGCCCAGCACGCGCTCCCAGTCCGACAGCAGCGCTACGGCGGTAAAGGGCGTCACGCCGTTCAGCACGTCCTGAGCGCTGCGCTCGACGCTGGCAAGCGCATTACCTTCGGCTTGCAGCTCCGCATTCAGGCGCTGGCCGTTGCAGGCATAGCCATCAGGCAGCAGCAGGTAGAGCAGTTCGCGGTAATCGTTCCCGGTCATTTCAGCTCGCCTGTGGTGATGGTGCCGGGACGTATCCACTGCACGGTCCTCTCGCTGACCTCCGGCACGACGTTCCCGGTTGGTGCTGTCAGCTCATAATCCACCACGCCCGTGATATCGGGTCGAGTCCGTCAAGGTGGTGTAAATTCAGATCCAGCCTTCCGGTCCGGTAATATGTCTGTTAAGCGCTGAGTGGCAGCGCCTCGATCACATCGTTTTCAGCGGTCTGCTCTATCTCCGCCATGCTGTGCTGCGGCAGGTAGCAGTTCTGCAACAGCCATTCTTCGTTCTGCTCCGTCAGCACCGCACCCAGAAGCCGGGTTATGCTCTCTTCGTTGGGGAAGATACCCACCACGTGGGAACGCCGCTTCACCTCTTTATTCAGGCGCTCCAGCGTGTTCGTGGAGTGGATTTTCACCCGGTGCGCTCCCGGGAACCCGAAGTACGCCAGCCCCTCCGCCTCCGCTTCGTCCATCATCTCTGTGACTGCCGGGAAGTTCTTTTCCAGCTGGGCCGCGACCTCGCGCCAGGTGGCATGGGCGTTTTGTTCCTCCGTCTGCACGAACACCTGTTGCAACGCGGCACGGACAACCGACTGGCTGGCTCTGCTGACTCGCCCCAGCACGTTACGCATGAAGTGAACCCGGCAGCGCTGCCAGCTGGCACAGAACACCTGC
>NZ_MAYS01000311.1 GCF_001756855.1 Candidatus Erwinia dacicola
GACGGGGAAACTGCTGGGATAACGCCCCTATGGAGCGGTTCTTCCGGAGCCTGAAGACCGAATGGGTGCCGACGAAGGGCTATAACAGCTTCAGCGAAGCCCAGGGCGCGATAATCCGCTATATAACGGGATATTACAGCGCTATCAGGCCCCACTGGTATAACGGCGGTCTGACGCCCAACGAATCTGAGCGGCTGTACTACTTACAGTCTAATGCTGTGGCCAGTATTAGAGTCTTTGAAAGATAAGACCTTTCAATAACACGAAAGGCTAACTCATCAATATCTTTGCAACAGTGCCCGTTGTGCCGCCTCACTGGCGGCACGGGCATCCGCCGCCATGCGCTGCGCAATCAAAATCAAGATGGCGGTTTGTACCATGACGAACACAGCGTGCAACAGCACCATATTGGAAACCGGGGTGCGTAAAGCAGACGATGCCGTAAAGGTCATTTTCCTGCAAATAGTTGAACAGGGCGTGATGAACGGCGGCGGTGGCGGCACCCATCGATAACGGGCGGTAGTCGCGGTAGGCCAGCAGCGCCGACAGCAGCACAAAAATAGAGAAGTGATACTCTACCTCACCTTCTCCAAGCTGGATCATTAGCGCTGAAAAGGCTATCAGGGTAAAAGCAAATCACAGGCGGGTGGCTAAGCTTCCCGGCAGCAGCGCGCGCAGCAGACAATCAGCGCCAGCATCAGCGAATCCATCACACAGGCGATAGTGAACATCACCCACACCAGAAACAACATCAGCAAATCAGCCTAGTGCCAGATTTTCTCCAGCGAGATAACCTCTACAGCCTTACCATTGCCTTGCTGAAACGTTGTAGCGTCCATAGGTGCCCCAAAAAGAGAGATGATTGAACAGATCATCAGCACGCGCTGGATAAACTTGACATCCTCCCTGCCCTAAAGAACGGGGATTTCTACAGCGTTCAGACCGAAGCCTGAATCACCTCAGCGGGTTCCTGCTTCAACGGGCGGTCTGACTGCACCATCCCTCCATAGGCAAGCACGGCATGACCTGCCGCTAAAATGTTACGAGCACCGTTAATATCGGCGTTCTCGGTATATCCGCATTCAAGGCACTGAATTTAACTTTGCGGCTTAACTGGCGCTGAAGCATTGCCAACTTGCGCTGGTTTGCTTTAAAGCTGTTGACTGGATGGTATACCGTGCCATCAGAAAGCGTTGCTAATTTTGTGACTCCGGCATCCAGACCAACCATCGACTCAGCATTGTGAACGGGATCAGCTACTTCAGTATTCAGTCTGGATACTGACGTACCATTTGCTGCATGACTGGCTGACCGTGACGTTTTTCACTTCGCCGATGACTTCACGGCTATTGCGATAGCGTACCCATCCCAACTTTGGAAGCGATATACGATTGTTGGTCTGATCGAGCTTCACGCCTTGCGGGTAGCGGAATGCATCGTTTTGGCCGCGTTTCTTGAAACGCGGGAATGAAGCACGCTTCTGGAAGAAATTTTTGTAGCCGCGCTCCAGATCTTTCAGTGACTGCTGCAACGGCTGTGATGGCGCGTCTTTTAGACATTGGGTATTAGGGGCTGATTTCCACTCAATGAGCCATGAAGCCATTTTTGTGTAATGGAATATACTTATTTCCAGCCTCATGATTCTCATTCTGAAGCGCTA
>NZ_MAYS01000312.1 GCF_001756855.1 Candidatus Erwinia dacicola
TGGCTCACTTTGTTGCGTTTCGAGTGGGAATGGGCAATCGAACGCCTTATTCGCTGAATCCCCCCCGGACAGCCAGATTTTACCAGTTCGCTTTTCACCTTTGGCTGTACTGACTTTGGTTGCGAGGCCAGCACATCAGCAGTTTTATGCACCAGTCACCGTTGGTGACGGGTATCCGGAAATACCTTATTTAATGCAAGTCGTAAATGTATATTACAGAACGTGCACAGATGCAGTGTTAGTGGTTCCGCTTGGAACCAGCGCACCAGAAACCATGACTACAATTTCGCCTTTCAGCGCATAGCCGCTGGCGATAGCGGCTTCTTTGCCGAGGCGGTAGAAATAGTCGGTTGAAGCAATTTCGTTCACCACAGAAGTGATAATGCCTTTGCTCAGCAGCAGCTGACGGGCAGTCTGTTGGTTAGTAGTCAGGGCTAGAATAGTCGCATTCGGGAAGTATTTACGAATGGATTTAGCTGATTTGCCGCCTTCTGTCGCCACAACAATCAGCGGTGACTTGAGTTTCTCAGCGGTTTCAACCGCACCACGGCAAACCGCTTCAGTGATACGCATTTTGCGGTTGTCGTGCTGAAAGTCAATACGACTCTTCATTACGCGGTCAGTACGCTCGCAGATGGTCGCCATGATAGTGACGGACTCCAACGGGTATTTCCCTTTGGCGCTCTCACCAGACAGCATAACGGCGTCAGTTCCGTCGAGAATGGCGTTCGCCACGTCGCCAGCTTCAGCACGGGTAGGGCGCGGGTTTTTGATCATTGAATCGAGCATCTGGGTAGCGGTGATTACCACTTTACGAGCACGGTTACATTTTTTGATCATGATCTTCTGCGCAAAGATCACTTCTTCAACCGGGATTTCAACGCCGAGGTCACCGCGGGCCACCATGATGCCATCAGAAGCATCAAGGATATCGTCGAAGTTGTTCAGGCCTTCCTGGTTTTCGATTTTTGAGATGATCTGAATGTGTTCACCGCCGTGGGCTTTTAGGTACTCACGGATTTCGATTACGTCTGAACGCTTACGGATAAAGGAGGCAGCGACAAAGTCGACACCCTGTTCGCAGCCGAAAATCAGGTCACGCTTATCTTTGTCAGCCAGCGCTGGCAGCTGAATGGAAACGCCCGGCAGGTTAACGCCTTTGTTTTCGCCTAGGTCGCCATTGTTCAGCACTTTACACACTACGATGCTTTCGGTGACTTCTGTCACTTCCATACCAATCAGACCATCGTCTACCAGCACGGTGTTACCGATTTTCAGGTCGGCAGCAAAGCCCGGGTAGGTCACTGCAACGGTATTGGTGTTACCAATCACAGACTGATCGGTGGTAAAGATGAAGGTCTGGCCCGCTTTCAGGGAAGCGTCAGTGCCGCCTTCCAGTTTCATGGTGCGGATTTCAGGGCCCTTGGTATCTAACAGAATAGCGGCTTGGTGACCGCTTTTGCTCATAACATTACGCAGGTTGGTAATGCGCTGGCCATGCTCTTCATAATTCCCGTGGGAAAAGTTCAGACGCATCACGTTCATGCCAGCATCGAGCAGGTTAGTCAGCATCTCTTCAGATTCGGTTTTTGGACCGATAGTACAAACGATTTTAGTCTTTTTCTTCATGACGGTTTATCTATTAAGTTGTGATGGATGAGGAAGGGAGATTCCGGCGGTGTTTCCACCGGAAAAAATTTGGTGCTTCAGGCGAACGGCAATACTGGGTAAGTATAGGTGACAGAATTAAAGCATGCAGAGTAAGTTGAGACGCGGTTTTGGCGCAGGCGCAACAGGTACTTGTTATAAAATAAGCGGCAACCATACGCTGAAACCATTTAAGTGAAACAACGTTCCGTATTATACTCGCTAAGTATGCGAAAACCAATTGTAGTGGCACACTGA
>NZ_MAYS01000313.1 GCF_001756855.1 Candidatus Erwinia dacicola
CTCCTTCCTGATGAAGGCCTTTATGCGCCGGATGAGATGCCCGTTGACTCAGCATGACCGCTTTTATATCAAAAAACGAAAAGATGAGGGGATTAACCCATCTTCCATCGTCAGAGAACTGGGCGTCTCGCGCTCTACGGTGAGCTGGGAACTCAGACGTAATGCTGACTCCACCTTCAACGGGCTCTACTCGTCTAGACGGGCTGAAACGTTAGCCAGAAAACGACGGGGGAAAACATCGGCACATAATGCGTCTGTCAGGCTCAGCACCGAAGTGCAGAACTTCGTCAGACAGGAGCTCGCACTGCACACTTTTCGCTTGGGGTTATCAGCGGAAGACTGCAGAAGCTTTTTGATATTACTGTCAGCAAAAATACCCTCTACCGCTATATCCGCAGGGACAGACTGGCGGGTGGTGAGCTTTATCTTTAGCTGCCTCACTGGGAAAACGCTATCGGTATGACGCCGGGGAACCCCAGCGCAGCGCCATTCCTGACCGCGTGGGGATTGAGCATCGCTCGGATAAGGCGGAGCTCAAACGGCATCCCGGGCATTTTGAAATCGATACGATTTTTGGCAAAGACCGGAAGTCATTCCTGCTGACCACGGTGGATAAAGTGACAAAACAGGTCATTATCCGTAAACTGGCGAATAAGCGCGCAAAGAGCGCCGTGGAGGCGTTCAGCGACATCGTAGCGAATACCTTCTGTGAGTTCAAAACACTGACGGCAGATAATGGCTCTGAGTTCGCGCAGCATAAGCAAATCGCGCAGGTTACCGGAGCAAAAGTCTTCTTTTGGGAATGGGCCATATTTGTTCTGTGCGGTGATGGTACCCGCGCCGCCGCTGCTGCAGAAGGAGATACCAAAGTTGGCGTTTTCCGCTTTTATCACGTCGCTCAGCTTCATATCCGCTGCAACGTCCGGGACTACAATGGCTTTACCGCCCGCTTTCTTGATACCTGCTGCCACTTTCTGGCCTTTACCTAAACGATCGCCGATCACTATGTAGTGGCACACT
>NZ_MAYS01000314.1 GCF_001756855.1 Candidatus Erwinia dacicola
GGGTACCGACTCGTACCAGTGCATCCTGTGCAAGGGCCGACGGCGTTTTGCCGGCGCTCAGGCAGGAACGCAGGCGATGGCATGACTGTCGGAAAGGCTGCGTGGAATGGAGAAAAGGCGATGGCTGCGGATGCGGATGCCTAAGCTGGATCAGTGTGCCTGAAAAATGGCTTTCCGGTTAAAAACACGACAAAAACTGCATTTTTATACTTAAACCTACGCACGAGCGCCGCATCAAAGGGATAGTTTGTTCTGACATTCATGGTTGGGGCTCTCAGAAGAGGCGATTCAATCTCCTAACCATGAACGTAGCCATCTGGCTCCATACACCAGATTTGACAATAACTTCTCGCAAGAGGCTTTTACAACTAAAAAGTTGCAGATAATTTTTATGAAAAAACACAGCGAAGAACTATCACACCTAAAAAAATGCCTACAGCGTGAAGTTATGGTCTCAGAAAAACCATTTTCGTGGTCAAAAACCATACACAAAGCCATTAAATGCCCTGATCGTCGGTTCTATTTTTGGTGGCGTATAGCCAACTATTTATACCGCGATGGTGTTGCTAAAAAGTTGGCCATCCGCATCAATAGAAATTTAAGAAACAAGTACGGGTTGGATATAAAGCTGGGCGCTGTTATAGGAGAGGGGTTAAGCATATCTCACTATGTTGGGATTGTAATAGCTGACTGTTGTACAATCGGAAAAAATTTTTATATTAAACAAAATGTAACCATCGGCGTTAAACACAATGACCAGCAGGGGAAGATCTACATAGGCGACAATGTGAATATTGGGGCAAACAGTTGCATTATTGGTAACAATTTATATATCGGAGATAATGTTACTGTGGGTGCAATGAGCTTTATAAATAAACATATTCCTGTTAATTGTACAGTATACACTCCTAAATCAGAAAACATAGAAATAGTTAAAAAGCCGGAATAATACCGGCTTATTTATCATGCACTTCTATACCAACCCATCAATTTAACAAATGCGTTTGCGACAGAAACTGCTCTGGCTACCGTCTTTGTCGAGTGACCATTACGGGCATTACTACTGGTCCTAGGCTGGTTTTTATCGTACCCGAGATGGGTAAGTCATGCAAAAAACCAAGTGCATGGGATATGACAGGGAGCACTCGTAGTGCCAAAAGTGAAGCATGCTCACCCGGTGAGCATATTACTCGTGCAGTCCGCATTCGCGCTTCAGGCCGAAGAAACGGGTCTCTTCTTCTGCCATACCCTGCTCCCACTTACGCGTGGTGTGAGTGTCGCCCACCGACAGGTAGCCCTGCTCCCACAGCGGGTGATAACCTAGGCCGTGCTGCTGCAGATACTGATAAACTTGGCGGTTGTCCCAGTCAATAATCGGCAGCAGCTTAAATATCCCTTTTTTAATCTCCAGCACTGGCAGATGCGCACGGCTTCCGGACTGAGCGCGGCGCAGGCCGGCAAACCACGTCTGCACTTTCAGCGTTTCCAGCGCGCGATTCATCGGCTCGACCTTATTGATCTGGTTGTAGCGCTCAATGCCGTCAACGCCCTGTTCCCAAAGCTTTCCGTAGCGCGCTTCCTGCCACGCCGGGCTGTGCTCAGCGCGGAACACCTGCAGGTTAAGATTCAGCTTTTCGGTCAGCTGGTCGATAAATTGGTAGGTCTCCGGGAAAAGATAACCGGTATCGGTAAGGATCACCGGAATGCCGGGTTTCTGCTTGTTGACTAGGTGCAGGCTGACCGCCGCCTGAATACCAAAGCTGGAGGTCAGCACCGCTTCGCCCGGCAGATTCTCTAGGCCCCAGATTACGCGATCCTCGGCGGAAAGCTTATCCAGCTGGTTGTTAATTTTGGCAAGCGCCATCACGCGCTCAACCTTCGGTAGCTCGTTCAGTGCAGAGAGATCGAGAACTGCCATATTACGCCTCCATCATTCCCAAAAATCACGGGTCGGATCGAGTACCGGCTTAACCACACCAGCACGGATGGTGAAGTCACCGAAGCCTTCATCGACTTCACGCTCCTGCGACCAGCGGCCAATCAGTTCATCAAGGGTAGCTAGGATCTGCTCTTCATTGATGTTTTCGCGATACATCCGCGGAATGCGCGTCCCGATGCGGTTACCGCCAAGGTGCAGGTTATAGCGGCCCGGCGCCTTACCTACCAGCCCGATCTCGGCCAGCAGAGCGCGGCCACAGCCATTCGGGCAGCCGGTAACTCGCAGCACAATGTGCTCATCGCCGACGCCGTGCTGAGTCAGGATCCCCTCAACGCGGGTGACAAACTCCGGCAGGAAGCGTTCGGCTTCGGCCATCGCCAGCGGGCAGGTCGGAAACGCGACGCAGGCCATCGAGTTTTCACGCTGGTGGCTGACGTTTTCCATCAGGCTGTGCAATACCGCCAGCTGTTCAATGTTCTCTTTCTCAGACTCCGGTACGCCCGCGACAATCAGGTTCTGGTTGGCGGTTAAGCGGAAATCGCCCTGGTGGATCTTCGCGATCTCTGCTAGGCCGGTTTTCAGCAATCGGCCAGGATAGTCAAGAATACGGCCGTTTTCGATAAACAGCGTCAGGTGCCATTTATTATCGATGCCCTTCACCCAGCCGAAGCGTTCGCCACGCGTGGTGAGCGCATAAGGACGGGTCGGCTCGAAGGTGATACCGGCACGGCGCTCAACTTCTGCTTTGAACACGTCAGGACCGACGCGCTCTAGGGTGTACTTGGTCTTGGCGTTTTTACGATCGGTACGGTTGCCCCAGTCGCGCTGGGTGGTCACCACGGCAGCAGCCACGTCGAGGATCTTCTCAAGCGGCAGATAGCCGAACTCGGTTGCCGTGCGGGCGTAAGTTGCTTTGTTACCGTGATCGATAGATAACCCACCGCCCACCAGCAGGTTGAAGCCGATCAGCTTGCTGTTTTCGGCAATGGCAATAAAGTTCATGTCGTTGGCGTGCAGATCGACGTCGTTGTGCGGCGGCACCACAACGGTGGTTTTGAACTTACGCGGTAGATAGGTTTCGCCGAGGATTGGCTCCACGTCGGTGGTCGCAACCTTCTCCTGATCCAGCCAGATCTCGGCGTAAGCGCGGGTCTGCGGCAGCAGATGCTCGGAGAGCTTCTTCGCCCACTCGTAAGCCTCCTGATGCAGCTCAGACTCAATCGGGTTTGAGCTGCTCAGCACGTTACGGTTCACGTCGTTGGCGGTCGCCAGGGCATCCAAGCCCACTTCATGCAGCATCTGGTGCGCCGGTTTCACGTTGCCTTTCAAGATACCGTGGAACTGGAAAGTCTGACGGTTGGTCAGACGGATGCTGCCATAAATGGTGTTGTCGGCGGCGAATTTATCAATCGCCAGCCACTGGGTTGGCGTCATAATGCCGCCCGGCAGACGGCAGCGCAGCATCATGGCATGACGTGCGTCCAGCTTCTGCTCGGCGCGCTCGGCGCGGATGTCGCGGTCATCCTGCTGGTACATGCCGTGAAAACGGATCAGCAGAAAGTTATCGCCATTGAAGCCACCGGTCAGACCATCATTCAAGTCTTCTGCGATGCCACCGCGCAGATAGTTGCTCTCTTTTTTCAGACGCTCAGCGTCGACCAGCTTGCCTTCGACAACCAGCGGTCCTAGATATTTTTCATCGCCCATTAGTACACATCTCGCTGATAACGGCGCTCAATGCGCAGCTCATTCAAAAATTCATCGGCCGATTCGATGTCCATTGCACCAAATTCAGCAACCACTTCCAGTAATGCCTGTTCTACATCTTTAGCCATGCGGTTAGCATTGCCACAGACGTAAATATGCGCGCCCTCTTCAATCCAGCGCCACACTTCCGCCCCTTTGGCGCGGATCTTGTCCTGAACATAAATTTTATGCTGCTGGTCACGTGACCAAGCTAAATCAATGTTGGTCAGCAGGCCATCTTTGACGTAGCGTTGCCACTCAACCTGGTAGAGGAAGTCTTCGGTAAAGTGCGGATTGCCGAAGAACAGCCAGTTTTTACCACCGGCGCCATCGTTGTCGCGCTGCTGCATAAAGGCGCGGAACGGGGCGATACCGGTGCCCGGACCAATCATAATCACCGGCGTTTCCGGGTTGGCTGGCAGGCGGAAATTGTCGTTATGCTCTATAAACACGCGGATTTCAGCGTCTTCTTCAAGGCGGTCAGCAAGATAGCTGGATGCCCCACCCGCTCGGGCACGCCCTTCAATCTCATAGCGTACCGCGCCCACGGTGATATGCACTTCGCTCTCGCTTTCGGCTTGGGAAGAGGCAATCGAGTAGAGGCGTGGCATCAGCGGACGCAGCAGGCCGGTCAGCTGTTCAGCATTCAGTTCGGTCGGAGCGAAACGCACCATATCGACAATTGGCATATTCTGCGCGAAGTGCTGCAGTCTGGCTTTATCGCTGACCGTTTTCAGCAACACTTCATTACGGGAAAGTTTGGCATACTCCCCAACAATCTGCGGGGTATTCACCGTCAGTTCATAATGTTTTTGCAGCGCATCAGCGAGAGTTAGCGTGCTGCCATAAACGCTAACGGTCTCGTCACCTTTCAGCCACAGCAGCTCCAGTAGTTCCTGCACCAGCGCGGCATCGTTCTCAAACCAGACGCCAAGCGCATCGCCCGGCTGGTAGCGCAGGCCGGAATCGCCAAGGTCGATTTCGATGTGGCGCACGTCCTTATCGGAGTCGCGGCCGGTAATTTTCTGGTTAAGCGCTAGGCTGGCTGTTAGCGGTGCTTCCTTACTATACGGGCTGCTGTGGATTTTATTCACGCTGCCTGCCGCGGCGATCGCTGACTGGGTGGCGCTGGCATCCGGCACGCGTGCCTTGAAAATATCTACAATCTGTTTGCGCCAAGCTTCCGCCTTCGCCGCGTACTCAACGTCGGCGTCCACGCGTTCTAACAGGCGCCCAGCGCCCAGCTCAGCGAGCTTACCGTCGAAATCCTTCCCGGTCTGGCTGAAAAACTCATAAGAGGTATCGCCAAGGCCGAACACCGCAAAGGCGCTGCCGTCCATTCTTGGCGCTTTTTTCGACATCAGGAATTTATGCAACGCGACGGCTTCTTCCGGCGGTTCGCCTTCCCCCTGAGTGGAGGTCACTACCACCAGCAGCTTTTCTTGGCCGATCTGCTTGAACTTGTAGTCACCGGCGTTTACCAGATTGACGTTCAGTTTGGCGGCCAGCAGGTCATTGCGCAGCTGTTCAGAGAGGCGACGCGCATTGCCAGTCTGAGAAGCGGAAAGAATAGTGATGGTCGGCGCTTCAACCGTAGCTGGCGCCGCCGCAACGGCACTACCCTGAGTATGGTTAACCATGCCCCAGAAATAACCGGAAAGCCAAGCCAGCTGGGTCGCTGAATAATCACCAGTGGCTGCCTGCAAGCGGGCGAGCTGGTCCGGGTTTAACGGAAGCAAGTTATTGGGAGCCTGAGTCGTCATTGTGTTGAAAATTCCAAAGTCGAAGTTCTATAGCAACAGGGTAAGGGCAAGCATAATAACCCTTAAATAAGGGTTGGAAATAATTAATAACCAAAATGACTAAACGGTTTTTCGGGTAAGCGTTAGCAGCAAAACAGATTAATCATTGCGTTATTTTTTCAACGTATTGGCAGCGTCAGTATTTGATAACACTTTCACTTACTGCCAATAGCCGCGAAACGGGTGCGAAAAAAGCTGTTTTCCGGTATCCTGCGTCGGTTTTTAAGGCAAAGAATGAGACGGCAATTATGGCGATCACGCTATTTAAAGATTTTCAATTTGAGGCCGCGCACCACCTGCCGAACGTGCCAATCGGGCACAAATGCGGTCGTCTGCACGGGCATTCGTTTATGGTCCGGCTGGAAATTATAGGCGAAGTGGACGCGCAGACCGGTTGGGTGATGGATTTCTCAGATATCAAAGCGGCCTTCAAGCCGGTTTACGATTGTCTGGATCACTACAATCTCAACGATATTCCGGGCCTTGAGAACCCGACCAGCGAAGTGCTGGCTGCTTGGATCTGGCAGCAGATGAAACCGGTGCTGCCGCTGCTGAGCGCGGTGATGGTGAAAGAAACCTGCACGGCTGGCTGCGTTTATCGCGGTTAGAATGGTGGGCGAGGCATGCCTCGCCCCTGGGATCCCTTGTTATCGTCTTCTGCTATCTCTGCGCCCGTTCCGCGTGAAACCACTTGGACAGAAAATCCTGCAGTGCCCGCAGACGTGGTGGCTGGTGCTGGCGTGAACTATAAATCGCATACATCCCCAGATCCTCTAACTGATACTGCGGCAGCAGCGCGACCAGCTGGCCGCTGGCGAGGGCACTGTTGCAAAGATAGGGGCTGTCCTAGATAACTAAGATCATCTAGGATAGTGCCATGAGAAAAAGCAGACTCAGTCAGTACAAACAGGAACGGTTACTTGAACAGTTTATTGCAGGCTCCACAGCCCGTATTGCCGCAGAGCTGGTTGGTGTCCACAGGAACACTGCTGCATACTATTTTCACCGCCTCAGAGTGCTGATAGCCGAGCACGTAGATAGGCACTCCTGGTTTGATGGCGAGATTGAACTGGACGAAAGTTATTTTGGTGGTCGTCGTAAAGGTCAGCGTGGCAGAGGTGCTGCCGGAAAAGTGCCTGTTTTCGGGCTTCTCAAGCGTGGTGGTAAGGTGTATACCAAGGTCATACCCGATGCCAAATCACGCACATTACTGCCGATAATAGAGTCAAAAATTTACCCTGACAGCATCGTCTATACCGATAATTTTGCCAGTTATGATGTACTGGATGTGA
>NZ_MAYS01000315.1 GCF_001756855.1 Candidatus Erwinia dacicola
CCTCCGTTTTGTTGCGTTTTAACTGGGAATGGGGCACTGGCAAGCGACCGCTAACCTTTCCAGCCGGGCTGGGCAGCATCAATGTGCAGCAGGGACCGATATTCAGTCACAGCGCCATGGTGCTGCAGGCCGCGATCCGCGGCTAGGGCGTGGCGCTGGCCAATAATGTGATGGCGCAGAGTGAGATAGAAGCGGGGCGTCTGGTTTGCCCGTTTAACGATGTGCTGGTCAGTAAAAATGCTTTTTATCTGGTTTGTCATGACAGTCGGGCAGAACTGGGTAAAATAGCCGCCTTCCGGCAGTGGATCCTTGCGAAAGCAGCAAGCGAACAGGAAAAATTCCGCTTTCGTTACGAACAATAAACCAGCCTAGCGCGCCGTAAGCACCACGGAGCGTGCTCCGTGTTCTCAGAGGATGGTGTTATGTCCAGTCGTGCAATGCTGATTTTTGCCGCTATCAGTGGGTTTTTCTACGTGGCGCTGGAGGCTTTTGGCACCCATATATTAAAGCCGGTCGCTGGGGAGCGCCGAAATGGCCTAGATGAAAACCGGGCTGGATTATTACCAAGCGTTCCATACTCTTGCGGTACTGGGTTTGGCTGCAGCGATGCTACGCCGCGCCGATATATGGTCCTGCTGGAGCAGCGCGTTTCTGGCGCTGGGCACGGTTTTATTCAGCGGCAGCCTTTACTGTCTGGCGCTGTCGCACCTGAAAATTTGGGTGTTTGTTACGCCAGTCGTAGGCACCTGCTTCTGATCGGCTGGATTTTGATGTTGGTTGGCGCGCTGCGTCTGAAAAAAGGCAGATCGCTATGAATAAGATTTTACTGTATTGCCGTCAGGACTTTGAGAAAGAGTGCGCGGCGGAGATCACCGCTAAGGCCGCCGAGCGCGAGATTTTCGGTTTTGCCCGCGTGAAAGATGACTCTGCCTATGTGCTGTTTGAGTGCTATCAGCAAGGGGAAGCCGAAAAGCTGCTGGCCTCACTGCCGTTTAGCGAGCTGATCTTTTCCCGCCAGATGATTGTGGTCGGTGAACTGCTGCGTGATTTGCCGACCGAGGACCGTATCACGCCGGTCATGGGGATGCTTACCGGCGTGGTAGAAAAGGGCGGCGAACTGCGCGTTGAGGTGCCGGACACCAATGCCAGCAAAGAGCTACTGAAATTCTGCCGCAAGTTTACCGTGCCGCTGCGCGCCAGCCTGCGTAAAGCGAATATTCTGCTGAACTATGAGACCAACACGCGCCCGGTAATCCACGTGTTCTTTATCGCTTCAGGCTGCTGCTATGTCGGTTACTCGCTGCCAGCTAACAACTCGCCGCTGTTTATGGGGATCCCGCGCCTGAAGTTCCCCTCCAATGCGCCAAGCCGCTCCACGCTTAAGCTGGAAGAGGCTTTCCACGTGTTTATTCCTGCCAATGAGTGGGATGAGCGCCTAGCAAGCGGGATGTGGGCAGTGGACTTAGGGGCCTGCCCGGGCGGCTGGACCTATCAGCTGGTGCAGCGCAGCATGATGGTGAACGCCGTGGATAACGGCTCGATGGCGCCGAGCCTGATGGATACCGGGCAGGTATTCCACCAGCGTGAGGACGGCTTTAAGTACCGCCCGCCGCGCAGCAATAACTATTGGGTGGTGTGCGACATGGTGGAAAAACCGGTGCGCGTGGCGAATCTGATGGCGGACTGGCTGGTCAACGCCTGGTGTAGCGAGGCGATCTTTAACCTCAAACTGCCGATGAAGAAGCGTTATGAGGAAGTGTCGCAGAATTTGCAGATGATCCACGAGAAGCTGGTGGGAAACGGCATTAACGCGCAGATCCAGGCGCGTCAGATGTATCACGATCGCGAAGAGGTGACGGTGCATATCCGCCGTATCTGAGCCGCCACGACGAGCGTTAATCTTTCCATCGTGAATCTGGCGCGGGCCGATTGAAAAAAATGATTGGCCCCTACAACAGCCAGCCTGCGTGTTTATGGCAGTCGTAAATCCTTTAAATTCCCCGCCAGTACCAAATCCGTTCTCAGCGTGGCGACCTGCTGGCAGATTTCCGCCATCTGGCGATGCTGCTCCAGCTTATTGCGCCACTTCTCCGGCATCCGATTCAGCTGCTGATAAATTCCTGCTAAGCTACCAAACTGCGGCAACAGCCGCGTGGCGCTTTTGCCGCCGATACCGGGCACGTCCGGGATCTTACTGCTGCTGATCCCTGCCAGCCCCCAGTAGTCGGTGAGCTGGGCTGGCGCCACGCCAAATTCGGTGGCAATAAACGGTACGTCGAGCCAGCGTTTTTGGAAATAGTCGCGGATCTGCACGTTAGGTGCCAGCATCTGGCAATAGCCTTTATCGGTGGAGACAATAGTGGCCTTATGCCCGGCGGCGGCCACTTTGCTGGCGAGCGTGGCGGCGAGATCGTCGGCCTCATCACCGGGAGAGTGCCAGCAGTTAACCCCCACGCCGACAAAGGCCGCGCGCAGCAGTGGCATTTCATTATGCAGTGCATCCGGCATGGGCGAGCGCCCGGCCTTGTAATCCGGCAGCAGCCGGTGCCGCCAGCTGTCGGCGCAGTCGGCATCGTCAAACACCGCCACAGTGTGCGTCGGGCGGGTATGCATCAGAAGCTGATGGATGGCATTCAGGCAGGCGTCTTGGCAGGGGGAACCCTGGACGGCGTGTATGCGGCGAATCAGATTCAGCGCATCGATAATCAATAAATGGTGCAAAATCGTTAATCTTGAGCGGCCCGCAGGTCGTTCGTCGGTTGCTTGATGATTTCGTAGCAGGGAATATAGGCACTGCCCGGCCGGCAGCTTCATGCGGTGCTGAGCCACAAAGCCCTGCAGCAGATCATCCATGCTGCGCATGATCTCCGGATCGCCGTGCAGCTTATACGGCCCTTTCTCTTTGATTGCGCAAATGCCAACATCCTTCACGTTACCGGCGACGATCCCAGAGAAGGTGCGACGCAGTGCCGCAGCTAGATCCTCGACGGGCTGATCCGGCGACAGGTTAAGATTAGCCATATTTTTCATGGCTCGGCATAAACGGCATCTGCAGGTCAGGAGCAATGCGCAACGCCCAGTTAAAGCTGTAAGCGTCGCCGGTTTCGCGACGATGCTCCTTCACCTTCGGCATCGCTTTCTTCATCAGCCGCGCCACTTCCGCCGCGTCATCGATAATAATGGTGTAGTGTTTACGTGCCTCATCACCCAGCGTGCTGGCGATAAACTCATCGAGCACTTTGAAGTAATCGGCGCTCTCTTTCGGCCCGGTGAGAATCAGTGGCAGCACTTGGTCATGGTTATGCGGGTTCATCAAAATACCCAGCAGATAGAGCAGCTCTTCCGCCGTCCCGACACTGTAGTGGTCAACTAATACTGGCCACAGCATTAGACTGTAAGTAGTACAGCCGCTCAGATTCGTTGGGCGTCAGACTGCCGTTATACCAGTGGGGCCTGATAGCGCTGTAATATCCCGTTATATAGCGGATTATCGCGCCCTGGGCTTCGCTGAAGCTGTTATAGCCCTTCGTCGGCACCCATTCGGTCTTCAGGCTCCGGAAGAACCGCTCCATAGGGGCGTTATCCCAGCAGTTTCCCCGTCGACTCATACTCTGCTTTATCCTACAGCGCCACAGCGCCTGCCGATATCTACGGCTGGTATAGGGGCTGCCCTGGTCGCTGTGGAACGCCACGTCTGTTGGCTTACCCCGAAGCTCCCAGGCCATCTGCAACGCTTTGACCGTCAGTGCCGAGTCCGGTGACGTCGACATGGCCCAGCCCACCGGTTTACGTGCAAACAAGTCCAGCACCACCGCCAGATAAGCCCAGCATTTACCCGTCCAGATATAAGTCACATCGCC
>NZ_MAYS01000316.1 GCF_001756855.1 Candidatus Erwinia dacicola
TTATCTGAATTCGCGAGGTATTGACCTATTATCAAGATTTGCAGGATAACAGCTAGATAACGGCAATGCTGAAAGAGATGGCGCATCATGACGGCAGCGATCTGCGGGTGCTGGGCTTATTGGCATTTAATGCTTTTGGTCAGCAGCTCTATGCCGAGGCCATTAGCGCCTAGCAAAAGATGTTGTTGTTACCGGCTGACGATCGGCGCGTGGTGATGATCCCGCGCAGCACCCGTTACAGGTCCGCGTGCGTATTTCACGTGATGGTAGCGCCAATCCGCAGCCTGGCGACTGGGGTACGGGCTGAGTGCGGTCACGCCGTTTGCCGGGCAGCAGCAGATGGCTGTTGAAATTAACTGGCAAATGTAATCCGCTGAGCGATAATTTATAAAACAGTACAGGGAGAAAACTATGAACTATCGCCTAACGGGCTTAGTGCTGGGGAGCGTATTGATGGTGGGTTGCGCTAGCTCTAAACCGGGGGATGAACCACAGGATCGTTCCGATCCGCTGGAAGGTTTCAACCGTTCAATGTTCAACTTTAACTATAACGTGTTGGATCCCTATGTCCTGCGTCGCGTCGCGGTGGCTTGGCGTGATTATGTGCCCGTGCCTGCGCGCACCGGCTTGGGGAACTTCCTCAGCAACTTCGATGAGCCTTCAACCATGGTGAACTACTTTGTGGAAGGTAATCCGTATAAGGCGATGGTGCATTTCAACCGCTTCTTCCTGAACACCCTGCTAGGCATGGGCGGCTTTATCGATGTCGCCTCCATGGCTAACCCGAAACTGGCAAAAGAAGAGATGCGCGCCTTTGGCAGCACGCTCGGCCATTACGGTGTCGGTTACAGTACCTACGTGGAGCTGCCGGGCTACGGTGGCTTTACGCCGCGTGAAGATATTGGAGGGCTGGTCGACGATGTCTATCCGCCGCTCAGCTGTCTGACTTGGTGGATGTCGATTGGTAAATGGACGCTGGAAGGGATTGAAACCCGTGCCCAGCTACTGGATTCCGACGCTATCCTGAAAAATTCGAAAGATCCTTACGCCTTTGTGCGTGCGGCATATTTCCAGCATCATGATTTCCTTGCCAGCGACGGCAAGCTGATCCCGCAGGAAAACCCGAATGCGTCGGCGATTGAGGGCGATCTGACTTCTATCGACTCCCAGTAAATACCCGGTTAGCTTCAGGCAATAAAAAACCCACTGACGTGAGGTTTTTTGTGCTTAGAGCCTGCCGGATAATCAGGACTTGTAGTTAAAGCTCGCGCCGTACAGCCACGCTTTACCTTCAGAATTAAAGGTATACGGTGTTGCCACGCCGTCATTACGTGATTAGACTTGAGATATAATGACAGGGAATTAGTGAGATAATCATGGGATGAAATGGGTCAATATGGGAAGAGACTGGGTGGGATGTGCAATAACCTTACAGTATATAAAAAGCAGACCGGCCCGAAAAAACAAGTTCGAACCAGTCTGGATTGTGATTTTACTCCCTTGTTCCGGCATCGTCATCAGGTTCACCATCAAACAGCTTACCCTGCATTCAATCCAATTCTTCCCTTTTAACCCGTTTCACCACGCGGTAGAGCCTTGGGACGTGG
>NZ_MAYS01000317.1 GCF_001756855.1 Candidatus Erwinia dacicola
CTGGTCGAACGTAAAAGCCGTATTTATCTGACGAAGAAGGTTTTTTCTAAAGACTCTGCCGAAGTTGCCGCCGCTATTATCTCGATGCTGAGCGGCTATAAGGACGTCTGTCACACAATCACGTTCGACAACGGCAGGGAGTTTACCCGGCACAAGGAAGTCGCTGACGCGTTGGAAGCGGAAACCTACTTCGCTCATCCATATGCCTCGTGGCAGCGCGGGCTAAACGAGAACACCAATGGGTTGTTGAGGCAGTTTATCCCGAAAGGAACTGACCTGACGGCAGTGACGGATGACGAGCTCCGCAAGTACCAGGGAGCACTGAATAGCAGGCCACGGAAATGCCTTGGGTTCCGGCAACCTTCAGTGGTCTTTGTAGAGCTAAAACAGGCGGCTTAGCGTTGCACTTCGAACTTGAATCCGCCGCTACCCCTGTGCAGAGGTGCTGTGGAGAACAACTTTTTCCGCCTGCAAGCGGAAATAAACGGATGGGGTGCGAGTCAGGCCGCAAAAAAACATCAGACCGTGCATGAATGATTTTAAAATGAAAGATAAATCACAAAATAATGACTATTTTACGCAATTTATGCAAGGGCAGAAAAAATAGCAGTAGAATAAAGCGGCCAGCAGGAGGAAATAGAGAAAAACTTATGATAAATTTAATTAGGCCAGTAAAAATTCCCGGCCCGGAGCGTTAGCGGAACTTTTTATGATTGATCTGCACCGTCCGCAGGCCACCTTTTAGCATATCCCCTTCCAGATCCTGCGACAGCACGGCAAAACTGGAGAACAATAGCGTGGTACTCAACATTGCAATTAAGGTTTAAGGTTTTACGCATTGCTTCAATCCTTATAATTATAAATAAGGCGGCTGTCTGAGCAACCGCCTTATTAGCATACGCCTAAATCGGTAAATTACTGCCCGGCGATCTTCATTTCTGGTAACAGAATGGATCCACACTGAATATTGCTGCGGGTTTCAATATCGCTGCCGATGGTTACCATATTGCGCCACATATCTTTCAGATTACCAGCGATGGTGATTTCACTGACCGGATACTGGATCACGCCATTCTCAACCCAGAAACCGGATGCACCGCGCGAATAGTCCCCGGTCAGCACACTGACCGTCTGGCCCATCAGCTCCGTGACAACCAGCCCGGTACCGAGCTGCCTGAGCAGGTCATCAAAGCTGTGGCCCTGCCCGGCAATGCGCCAGTTATGGATGCCGCCCGCGTGGCCGGTGCTTTGCAGCCCCAGCTTGCGCGCCGAGTAGCTAGTCATTAGCCAGTTCTGCAGCACGCCATCTTTAATGATGTCGCGGCGCTCGGTACGCACGCCTTCGCTGTCGAACGGTGTTGACGCCAGCTCTTTTAGCAGGTGCGGATGCTCCTCAATCGTCAGCCATTCTGGCAAGATCTGCTGGCCGAGGAAATCGAGTAGGAAGGTGGATTTACGGTAGACGCTGCCGCCGCTGATGGCTCCCACCAAGTGACCAAACAGTCCGGTCGCCACTTCCGCGGCAAACAGCACCGGCGCTTTCATCGTCGACAGCTTGCGCGGCGAAAGGCGTGACAGCGTGCGGCGCGCGCACTCTTCACCAACCGACTCTGGCGACTTCAAATCTGCCATCGCCCGGCCAATGGTGTAGGCGTAGTCACGCTCCATATTGCCGTTGGCTTCCGCAATCACGCAGCTGGAGAGCGAATGGCGGCTGGAGCAGTAACTCTGCAGCATGCCGTGGCTATTCCCAAACACTTTAATGCCGACGTGGTTGTTGAAGCTGCCGCCTTCGGTATTGGTGATGCGTGAATCAGCCTTCAGCGCGGCCTGTTCTGCCCGCGCAGCCAGTTCGATGGCGCGATCGGCGTCGATCTCCGTCGGGTGGAACAGATCGAGATCCGGCGCGTCAAACGCCAGCAGCTCGCGATCCGCTACGCCTGCACACGGATCTGGTGAAGTGTAGCGTGCAATATCCAGCGCAGCCTGCACGGTGCGTTTGATCGCGTCCGGGCTGAGATCGGTGGAGGAGGCGCTGCCTTTACGGTTCTGGTAGTAAACGGTGATTCCGAGCGCACCATCGCTATTGAATTCGACGTTTTCCACTTCCCCGTAACGCGTGCTAACGCTGATGCCGGTGGTTTTGGTTACCGCGACTTCTGCCCCATCGCTGCTGACTTTCGCCAGCTCAAGTGCTGTTGAGACCGCCTGCTCTAGGGTTTTACGCTGTTCTGCAACTTGGGAGAGTAATTTCATCGGCCTACCATATAATTAGTTGAGAAATACCTGCATCAAATGCAGCTCTCAAGGTGATAAGGAATGATTTGAGTCTAACAGACTCAGAAAACAATTTCGCAGTAGCCACGTAACCTGATAGCATTAGCCTCTTTTTCAGGAGCCGTACCAATGACCAAGCAGCCCGATAACTGGCTCGACGATGTACCCGATAATGAAGAAGAAGACGAAGAGATTATCTGGGTCAGTAAAAGTGAGATTAAACGTGACGCCGAAGAGCTGAAGCGCCTCGGTGGTGAACTGGTAGAACTGGGGAAAAACTCCTTGGAAAAAATCCCACTGGATAAAAATCTGCGTGCCGCGATTGAGCTGGCGCAGAAGATCAAGAAAGAGGGCCGCCGCCGCCAGATGCAGCTGATCGGTAAGATGCTGCGCTCTCGTGATGAAAGGCCGATCCGTACCGCGCTGGACAAGCTGAGGAACCGCTACAACCAGCAGGCGGCGCTGTTCCACAAGCTGGAAGTACTGCGTGACCGCTTGGTGGAACAGGGTGATGACATGATCCCGGAGGTGCTTAACCTCTACCCGAATGCGGACCGCCAGCAGCTGCGTGCGATAATCCGTAACGCGCAGAAAAAAGAGAAAGCGACCAATAAGTCGCCAAAAGCGTACCGCCAGATTTTCAAGTATCTGCGCGAATTAGCCTAGGCGTAACGGGTCGGGCATGCCTCGCCCGCTGGCTATTGATTACACTAACCAATCCAACAGCTTCTGATGGATCCCGCCAAAACCGCCGTTGCTCATCACTAGGATTGAATCCCCCGGCTGGGCTTTTTTTGCGATCATCTCTACCAGCGTATCGATATCCGCACTCCACTGCGCCGGCTGGATGCAGGCATCGACCACTTCAGCGACCTGCCACGGAATGTGGTGCGGCTGGAACAGGAACACTTTATCCGCGCGCGCCAGCGACGGGGCAAGATCGTTCTTGCTGATACCCATCTTCATGGTGTTTGAACGCGGTTCCAGCACCGCCAGAATGCGCGCCGTGCCGCCCACTTTGCCGCGCAGCGCCGAGAGCGTCGCGAGGATAGCGGTCGGGTGGTGGGCAAAGTCATCGTATACCTTGATGCCGTTGCTCTCACCGCGCAGCTCCAGACGGCGGCGGGCGTTGATAAAGTCATTCAGTGCGCGCCCGGCATCTTCCGGCTTCACCCCCACATGGCGTGTCGCCGCAATCGCCATCATGCCGTTATGCATGTTGTGCTCACCGACCAGCGCCCAGTTAGCCTCAGCCACGCGCTTACCGTCCAACCAGACTTCCCAATGCGATGCATCCGGTGACAGCTTCTTCGCCTGCCAGTGGCCGTTTTCACCCACGGTTTCCTGCTCGCTCCAGCAGCCCATCGCCATCACCTGCTTAATATTGGCATCATGCTCCGGCAGGATGATCTTGCCCTGCCCCGGCACGATGCGCACCAAGTGGTGGAACTGCTTCTGCACCGCAAGCAGATCGTCAAAGATATCGGCGTGGTCAAACTCAAGGTTGTTGAGGATCAGGGTGCGTGGACAGTAGTGCACGAATTTGGAGCGCTTGTCGAAGAACGCACAGTCGTACTCGTCGGCCTCGATCACGAAAAATGGGCTTTTTCCTAAATTTGCCGAAACCTCGAAATTCCCCGGTACACCACCAATAACAAAGCCCGGCTGATAACCGCGGGCCTGTAAAATCCACGCTGCCATGCCTGCGGTGGTAGTTTTGCCGTGGGTTCCCGCTACCGCAATCACCCAGCGGTCACGCAGCACGTAATCGTGCAGCCACTGCGGGCCGGAGAGGTAAGGGATATTACGCTCCAGCACCGCTTCGACACACGGATTACCGCGCGTCATGGCGTTGCCGATGATCACTAGGTCCGGGGCAGGATCCAGCTGTGAAGCGTCATACCCTTGGATTAAATCAATACCCTGCTTTTCCAACAGCATGCTCATTGGCGGGTAGACGTTAGCATCTGAACCAGTGACTTCATGGCCAAGCTCGCGTGCCAGCATTGCCAGACCGCCCATTAAAGTGCCACAGATACCGAGGATATGAATACGCATAAAAGGTCCGTTGCTTAAAAAGTTTCCGCACAGTGTACCGTCCCCATCGTGCGGAAGAAACGGATTTGCCCTATGTTCTTTAGCGTCCAATCAGCCAGACTGCGTACGCATATATTGGCAGTTTGTGAAGCAGGCTGCTACTCAACCGCAGATTCAGGGATTGTGTTATGAACACGTTAGGCGAATTCATCGTCGAGAAGCAACACGACTTTTCGCACGCGACAGGCGAACTGTCCGCGTTGATCTTGGTCGAGTCCGTCAAGGTGGTGTAAATTCACTTACAGCCTTCCGGTCCGGTAATGGGCCTGTTATGCGCTGACTGGCAACGCGTCGATTACGTCGTCTTCAGCAGTGTGGTCTATCTCCGCCATGGTGTGCTGAGGCAGGTAGCGGTTCTGCAGCAGCCATTTTTCGTTCTGCTCCGTCAGGACCGCACCCA
>NZ_MAYS01000318.1 GCF_001756855.1 Candidatus Erwinia dacicola
AGAACAGCCTTTAAAATAACCCGGACGATCCACAGACGTTTACCGGTGAGGAAGTTGTAACTGTCGCAAAATTTTACGCAGCTAACGGAATGGCGGAAGGCTTCGTGAAGACAATGAAACGGGACTATATCAGCGTGACGCCGAAGCCAAACCGTGAGGTGGCTCTGATGAACGTAGCGCCCTTACAGGGCGAGCGTCACGGCTTCGCCGTTCCGGTGCTTTGCATGACTGGAGCTCCGCTTTATACTCAGCTCCATGTATATATATCGCGCGTCCCGCCAAACTCCTTTTCACCGTCGATAACGCTGGCGAACGTGCTGGGCGTGGCGATTATCGGCGTGCTGGCATTTATCGGCCTGATCGTCAGCCTGCCAACCAACCGCGACGAAAAGCTGGTGCATCTGGCTTCCGAAGTGAGCGCGCTCAATAACGGCAAGCTGTCGTTGCTGCTGACGGTGTTCCGCCGCGATGTTCTCGCTGTTCAGCTACATTGCATCGCTGCTGCAGGTAACGGGCATCACTGACCGCGGCGTCAGCTGGACGCTGTTCCTGATTGGCGCTGGCCTGACGGTGAGCAATATCCTCGGTAGCAAGCTAGCCGACTGGAAAGTGTCGTTCAGCCTGATCCTCAGCTTCTCGCTGTCGCTGCTGTTTAGCTGGACCAGCCACTCGCTGTGGTTAGCGGAGATAACCCTGTTCCTGTGGGCTATGGCCACCTTCGCCATGGTTCCTGTGCTGCAAATAAACGTGGTGCGCCACGGTAAAGATGCACCAAACTTGGTGTAGACGCTATTTCGGCGTTTAACGTCGACAATGCGCTTGGAGCTTGAGTTGGCGGTGCAGTGATTGTCGGCGCCTACGGCCTGAGCGACGTACCGGTCGCGGCCGCCGTGCTGGCCCTCATCGGCCTGCTGGTCTGTCTGTAGATCTTCAGGGGTTCACGTGGTCGTCCGCAGGTGGCGAACGCTTAATTCAGTTGCTGCGCCAGGCGCGCGCTGAACAGGCCGATGTGCTGGTGCAGATGCTGACTGAAGGCGTCGACCAGCGCAGAAGTAGGGCGATGGCGCGGCCTGTTCAGACTGACGGTGAACGGCACGGCAATGCTAAAGCGCCGGATAGTCACTCCGCTGTCGGCGTAGTCAAGCGCCGTCAGCGGGTTGACTATCGATACGCCAATCCCCGCTTTAACCATCGAACACACTGATGCCGCACTGTGCGTCTCTATCACCATGCGCCGCTGCACTCCATGCTCAGCAAAAATTCCATCCACAATCTGCCGATAGCTGTCGGTGCGCGACAGGCTGATGTAGTTCTGCCCGTTGAAATCGGCCGGAGTCAGCACGGCGCGCTGCGCCAGCGGATGGTCGGCAGGCAGCACGCAAACTTCATCAGCGGTAAACAGCGCGCTGAGCTCGGTGCCTGCCGGAATATGAGTGGTTTCTGTCAGGCCAAGATCGTAGCGCTGCGCCGACAGCCACTCCTCCAGTAGCGGCGACTCCTGCGGAATAATATTCAGGCTCAGATCCGGATAGCGCTGCATAAACGGCTGGCACAGCAGTGGCAGCAGCGACTGCGAAAACACCGGCAGGCAGGCCAGCGACAGCTCGCCCTGACGAAACTGGCGCAGCCCTTCCGCCGCGCTGATGATACGATCCAGCCCGTACCACGAGCGCTGCACCTCCTCGAAGAGATGCAGCCCCTGCGCTGTGGGTTGCAGACGGCCGCGCACCCGCTTAAACAGTTGCAGGCCGGTCAGCTTCTCAAAGCGCGCCAGCTCGCGGCTGACGGTGGGTTGGGAGGTGTGCAGCAGCGCCGCGGCTTCCGTCAGGTTGCCGGTGGTGATTACCGCGTGAAAAATCTCAATATGACGTAACGAAACCCCGGCCATGATCTGCTCCTCTAACTCTCACAACCTATATCATGGATGAATAGGGTTGGTTAAAACAGATATTTTTCTTCCGCCCCTTGCTGTGGCGTAATAGCTGCATAACCTTATGGAGAACTGCTTATGCCACGCCTGCTTACCGACACCACCACCGCCCTGAATCAGGACAACCTGCTGCTGCTGGCGCTGCAATACGGTGGCCCGCTCTGGGCGTACGATGCGGCGATTATTAAAGATCGTATCAGCCAGCTACAGCAGTTCGACGTGGTGCGCTTTGCGCAGAAAGCCTGCTCCAATATTCACATCCTGTGTCTGATGCATGCGGCGGGTGTGAAGGTGGATTCAGTCTCGCTGGGTGAGATTGAGCGCGCGCTGGCTGCGGGCTATATGGCGGGCGGCGATGAGATTATGTTTACCGCCGACCTGCTGGATGAGCCAACGCTGGCCCGCGTTGCCGAGCTGAAAGTGCCGGTGAATGCGGGATCGGTGGATATGCTGCACCAGCTGGGTCAGGTCTCTACTAGGCATCCGGTGTGGCTGCGTGTCAACCCGGGTTTTGGTCACGGTCACAGCCAGAAAACCAACACTGGCGGTGAGAACAGCAAGCACGGTATCTGGCACGAGGATATGTCGCTGGCGCTGGAAGCTATTCAGTGCTACCAGCTGAAGCTGGTCGGCATCCACATGCATATCGGTTCCGGCGTCGACTACGGCCACCTCGAGCAGGTGTGTGATGCGATGATTAACCTAGTCGTGAGCTTTGGTCAGGATCTGCAGGCGATCTCCGCCGGTGGTGGCCTGTCGATCCCGTACCGCTTCGGGGAAGAGACTATTAATACCAGTCACTATTACGGCTTGTGGGACGCGGCGCGTCAGCGCGTGGCGCAGCACTTGGGCCACGCGGTGAAACTAGAAATTGAACCGGGGCGTTTCCTAGTGGCGGAGTCCGGCGTACTGCTGAGCCAAGTGCGCGCGGTGAAGAATATGGGCTGCCGTCACTTTGTGCTGGTGGATGCCGGCTTCAATGACCTGATGCGTCCTTCCATGTACGGCAGCTATCACCAAATTTCCGCAATTGCCGGTGATGGTCGCCAGCTAGATGAATCCACTACGCTGGAGAGCGTAGTGGCAGGGCCGCTGTGCGAATCCGGTGATGTTTTCACCCAGCTGGAAGGCGGCAAAGTCGAGACCCGTGCGCTGCCTGCGGTGAAAGTTGGCGACTGGCTGGTGTTCCACGATACCGGTGCCTACGGTGCTTCGATGTCTTCCAACTACAACAGCCGCCCGCTGATCCCGGAGGTGCTGTTCGAAAACGGCGAGCCGCGCCAGATCCGCCGCGCACAAACCGTCGCCGAACTGCTGGCGCTGGAGCTGTGATCTTGCCCCGTCATCTCCAGACAGCTTTTGTATCTTAAGTTAACGATGCCTGCTGCCACCGGTATTCCCTCGGAGAGGGATACCCCAGCGCGCTGTGCGGGTGGTTTTCATTATAATGCGTGAACGCTGCTGCAAGGTTTCGCAGGGCTGTTCTCACCTCCGGTTTTGACATGAACGCGATATAGTCTTCCTTCATCGTTTTCACGAACCGTTCGGCCATGCCATTACTCTGTGGGCTACTCACCGCTGTTGTACAGGGCTCTAGGTTCAGCTCTCTGGCAAACTTCCTCGTTTCATGCGCGGTATACGCTGAACCATTATCCGTCAGCCACTGCACCGGTATGTCCGGCAACCTGTCGCCGAAGCGCTTTTCCACCGACTTCAGCATCACATCCTGCACCGTCGAATTGTCGTAGCCTCCGGTGCTTGCCGCCCAGTCTATGGCCTCTCTGTCACAGCAGTCCAGCGTGTAGTGGTCAACTAAT
>NZ_MAYS01000319.1 GCF_001756855.1 Candidatus Erwinia dacicola
TCAAGCTTGCAGGGTCTGGGTGCGCGAGGCTTGTAGCGGATATCCGCTACGGGCAGCGGGCTACGGATATATCTGCGAACGGTCTCACGAGAGCATGAAAGCTGGCGCGCGATGGCGCGTATCGACATGCCCTGACGGTGTAAAACACTCATCTCCACTCTGGTCTCCAATGTCATCATTGGCAGTGCCTTAAAACTGCCATTTTTACCCTGGGTGGGTCAGATTTACATCGGCAGGTGGGCCAGTTTTACATCGGTAGCGACACCACGACCCGGGTTCCCCGGTAAAAGTGCCGGTGGATCTCGCCGCGCTCAATGCCTTCTATAAGCAGTGGTAAACCCCGGACGCCATGACGCTGTTTGTCGTCGGCAATGTTGACAGCCGCAGCCTGTCTGAACAGATCAACAAAGTGTTCTCGCTGCTGGAAGGCAAGCGCGAACAGCCTTCCGCGATGCCAACGCTCTCCCCACTGCTGCTGCCGATCAACCTAGCAAACAGCACCCTCAGTCAGGATCACCTGTCGTTGGTCTGGGATACGCCATGGAAGACGATCCGCGAGTCGCAAAACCTGCTACGTTACTGGCAGAGCGATCTGGCGCGTGAGGCGCTGTTCTGGCATGTGCAGAAGGTGCTGAGCGATAACAAAACCCAGAGCATGCAGGTGGGCTTTGACTGCCACGTGCTCTACCAGCATGCGCAGTGCGTCATCAATCTGGATGCCGACAATGCCTCGCTGAACAGTAACCTGACGCTGATTGCCAAAGAGATGGTCGACATTATCAAAAGCTGCGTCAGCAGTTCCTGTCAGGTCTGACGCTGGATATGCTGAATTAGGAGCTGCGCCAGCAGCTGACGCAGGATATGACGATGGTGCTGATGCAGCCGCCGGGTGAGCCGGAAACTAACGTCAAGGCGCTGCAGGAGGGCTGGCAGAAGATTATGATGCCAGAGCCGGTGCCCGCTGCTGCAAGGTTTCGCAGTGCTATTCTCACCTCCGGTTTTGGCATGAACGCGATATAGTCTTCCTTCATCGTTTTCACGAACCGTTCGGTCATGCTATTACTCTGTGGGCTACTCACCGCTGTTGTACAGGGCTCTAGGTTCAGCTCTCTGGCAAACTTCCTCGTTTCAGCAGTTTTTCACCGTTGTCGCAGCCGAACTCGAAGCCGTCTGAACACCAGCGCATATCGCTTTCTGCTACCCCGATTTTACCCTTATGCTCACGCTTCGGCCACTCCGGTTTATTTGGCAGTAACAACAGGTGATGCTCGCTCATTATCCTGTAAAGCCGTTTGACATTTACCGGCAGCAGTCCTTCTGCCCGACGTTGCTTACGCAGGATACCCCACACCCATTGATTGTAGTGGCACACTGAT
>NZ_MAYS01000320.1 GCF_001756855.1 Candidatus Erwinia dacicola
AAATTCCACGGTTGATCAACACAGATAAAGCCCCGACGTATGGGCGGGCGCTGGCATTGCTGAAGCGGGAAGGTAAATGTCCGCAGCATGTGCATCACCGGCAGATACAGTACCGGAATAATATAATTGAGTGCGATCATGGCAAACTGAAACGGATAATCAACGCCACGCTGGGCTTCAAATCAATGAAGACGGCTTACGCCACAATCAAAGGCATTGAAGTGATGCGGGCGCTACGGAAAGGTCAGGCAGAATCATTTTATTTGGGGCATCCCCTAGGCGAGATGCGTCTGGTGAGCAGAGTCTTTGAAAGATAAGACCTTTCAATAACACGAAAGGCTAACTCATCAATATCTTTGCAACAGTGCCGCGAGAAGCGCATCATGGTACGAATCTGCCAATTTCCAAACGAAATGCAACAAAGTGATCTACCGATCAGTTACGGATAAAATAGCCATATTGACCCTATCGGAGACTCTGTTGCATGAAGAGAAAACATTTAACTCAGCATGAGCGCTTTTACATCGAAAAACGAAAAGATGAGGGGATTAACCCGTCTTCCATCTTGAAATCGATACGATTTTTGGCAAAGACCGGAAGTCAGTCCTGCTGACCACGGTGGATAAAGCCACAAAACAGGTCATTATCCATAAACTGGCGAATAAGCGCGCAAAGAGCGTCGTGGAGGCGTTCAGCGACATCGTAGTGAATACCTTCTGTGAGTTCAAAACACTGATAGCAGCAGCGCGCTCATTAGCGTCAGCCAGCTGGCTGGTGCGCATCAGCGGCATCAGCCGCTGGCTGAGTTCTTGGCGATAGTGCACCGGGGCCAGCACAACAGTCATAGCACCCGCCCCCGCGCACTAAAGTGCACAAAACGGCATAGGATGTAGACGCCTGCCAAGGAGATCATTACGGCATGCTAAAGGTGTAGTTCCCTTTTGTCTTATGACCATCCACTGACAATACGTGCCAGCTGACCTTGTACTCCTCACCCCTTTTCAGCGGCTGCTTGAACTGCACGCGCAGCGTGTAGCGCTGGCCTAGAACGCGTTTCGCCTTTAGCTACGGCAATGGCGAGTTATCCATATGGTTCACTACGATGACGCTAAACGCAGGCTCGACATTTTCGGTAAAAGTTACGCATGAATCATAATTACTCTTAACAATGCGCAGCAGTCTTGCTGCCTGAGGCCGAAAGAATACTCCGCTTAAAAACCAGTGTCGAGGTGATAGCGGCTATCAATTTACGCTTAAACTTGCTAATCCGTGCCTTCTGCATTACTTTCTGCCACAAACCATCGGGAGAATATTATGAGTTACAATCTGGCCGCGCTGTCGCAGGATGAGAAAGACAAGGTTAATGTTGATATGGCCGCCGCGGGCGTGGCGTTTAAAGAACGTTATAACATGCCGGTGATTGTCGAAATGGTGGAGCGCGAGCAGCCAGAAGCGCTGCGTGATTGGTTTCGCCAGCGACTGATGCATTATCGCCAGTCCTCACTTTCACTCTCCCGCCTGCCCTGAGAATCTAAGTAAAAATAGTGGCTTGCGTTTTGCTTCCGCTTCGGCTTCGGTTGAGATAAGACACCTACTTTCTCTTACCGGGGAAGCATCATATCCAGTTAGATTATCGCTGCAGCACAGTCAGGTTTACGTCTAGGGGATATTGCTTGGAACCTTCACCACCACCTCGAATTTGTTCGCTACACCGCTGTACGCCATGTTGACCTGCCTGCACAGGAGCGTCAGATGGGGATTAGCATCGGCCTGCCGCTGCAAAGTGGTGAAAACGTGTGCCTCTCGGCACACACCTTATCTGTCTGACGGCACCCGTCTCTCCTACAGTAAACGCAATCTCTTTGGCCCGGAGCAGCAGATATTCATCTAAGGTGAATATCTGCTGCTGTTTGGCTATCAGCATCACCATGTCGCCATCGCCATCTGCGCTGATATCAGCGTGGAGGAGTATGCCCGTGATGCCGTAGCGTACTGGTGTCAGAGAACGGCTACGAGACTGATTGGGCACTGTTGCAAAGATCTGGCGATGGTAAACTGATGCCAGTGTTTAGTTGAAGGAGCAGCACATGAACCCATTTAAAGGTCGACATTTTGAGCGTCATATTATCCTGTGGGCCGTCCCCTGGTACTGCAAATATGGCATCAGTTATCGTGAGCTGCAGGAGATGCTGGCTGAGCGAGGGGTAAATGTTGATCACACCACGATTTATCGATGGGTTCAGCGTTATGCACCTGAAATGGAAAAGCGGCGGCGCTGGTACTGGCGTCAACCTTCCGGTTTTGGCTCATGGCATCTCGATGAAACCTACGTGAAGGTCAACGGACGCTGGGCTTATCTGTA
>NZ_MAYS01000321.1 GCF_001756855.1 Candidatus Erwinia dacicola
AATCTCCTAACCATCAAGCACTTTTGCGTAGCAGGCCCTGTTTTTTAAGGTAAATAAGTAGAATAGAGATCGCCGCCGGGGTGATCCCGGAAATACGTGAGGCCTGACCAATCGATGCCGGTTTATGATCGTTCAGCTTAGCAATCACCTCATTGGATAGGCCGCTCACCTGCTGGTAGTTCAGATCGACCGGCAGCACAGCGTTTTCATTGCGCAACTGGTGGTCGATCTCTTCCTGCTGGCGTGTAATGTAGCCTTCGTACTTCACCTGGATCTCAACCTGCTCGGCAGCCTGTGGGTCGCTGAGCGACGGGCTGAAGGTGATGAGGGTCATCAGCTGATGATAAGTCATTTCCGGACGGCGCAGCAGATCTTCACCGCTGGCTTCCTTGGTCAGTGGAGCGCTCAACAGCGTATTCACTTCGCTAACGTTTTCTGATTTTGGATGTACCCAGATATCACGCAGGCGCTGACGCTCCAGTTCGATGCTTTCCAGCTTCTCGTTGAAGCGCGCCCAACGGGCATCATCGACCAGCCCCAGTTCACGACCGGCAGCGGTCAGACGCAGGTCGGCGTTATCTTCACGCAGTATCAGGCGATATTCTGCGCGTGAGGTGAACATGCGGTACGGCTCTTTGGTGCCGAGGGTGCAAAGATCGTCGACCAGCACGCCAAGGTAAGCTTGGTCACGGCGCGGTGCCCAGCTCTCTTTGTCTGCAGACTGGCGACCTGCATTCAGACCCGCCAGCAGTCCTTGGGCTGCCGCTTCTTCGTAGCCGGTGGTGCCGTTGATTTGTCCGGCAAAGAACAAACCTTGAATATATTTACTCTCCAGCGTCGGTTTCAGATCGCGTGGATCAAAGAAATCGTACTCGATAGCGTAGCCAAGACGAACGATTTTGGCATTTTCCATCCCGTGCATCGAGCGTACGATCTGCATCTGCACATCAAACGGCAGGCTAGTGGAGATGCCGTTCGGATAAATTTCATTGCTGGTCAGCCCTTCCGGTTCGAGGAAGATCTGGTGCGTATTGCGGTCAGCAAAACGCATTACCTTGTCTTCAATCGACGGGCAGTAGCGTGGACCAATTCCTTCAATCACCCCGGCGTACATCGGGCTGCAATCGTGGTTATTGCGGATCACCTCATGGGTTTTCTCATTGGTGTAGGTGATGTAGCACGGCACCTGCTGAGGATGCTGGCTGACATTGCCCATGAACGAGAATACCGGCATTGGCGTATCACCTTGCTGCGGAGCCAGCACGCTGAAGTCGATGGTGCGTGCATCAATGCGCGGTGGAGTACCGGTTTTCAGGCGGCCAACGTGCAGCGGCAGTTCACGCAGGCGGCGTGAAAGCGGAATGGATGGCGGATCGCCAGCACGGCCACTGCTGTAGTTATTCATGCCGATATGAATTTTGCCATCGAGAAAAGTTCCAACGGTCAGCACCACGGCTTTTGCGCGGAACTTGAGGTCCATCTGGGTTACAGCACCGACGACGCGATCGTTCTCGACGATCAGATCTTCAACCGCCTGCTGGAAGATCATCAGGTTTGGCTGATTCTCCAGCGTGGTGCGTACTGCTTGACGATACAGCACTCGGTCAGCCTGAGCACGAGTGGCGCGTACCGCCGGGCCTTTGCTGGCGTTTAGTATCCTAAACTGGATACCGGCTTGATCTATTGCGTGAGCCATCAATCCACCCAGTGCGTCCACTTCTTTAACCAGATGTCCTTTCCCTATACCGCCAATCGCCGGGTTGCAGGACATCTGTCCCAGCGTGTCAATATTATGGGTTAATAACAGAGTTTGTTGACCCATACGGGCAGCGGCCATCGCGGCTTCTGTCCCTGCATGACCACCACCGATTACGATGACCTCAAAAGGATCGGGATAAAACATGGTACTGCACCTCGCGGATTGTGCGATTGAAGAGAGTGTTGCTGAGGGCGTGGATTCTACTTAATTTTAGACGATGGCGAAAGCGCCGGGATCTTCGTGTATTTAAAAGAAAATCTTTTTTACTTAGAGATCTTTTTATTAAATCTTCTATTAGGATCGACCATCTCTGTGGGTAAGCCATTTTTGCTGATAAAGATCAGGCAATTAGGCAGGATTATTAACTGTGAATGATCGGTGATCCTTCGCCGTATAAGATGGGATCTAAATGGCATATTATGCACAGGATCCGGCAGGTATCCCAGTTGTTATTAGGATAAACACCGGTTATTAGACGGAATTGAGCATGGTTATGCACAGATAAACGCGGTGAAACTAGGCAAAAAAGAGCAATATTTACAAAACTCGGAATCGAAAACGCGCTTTTATACCGATCGAAGCGACGATCGCGGCCCGATCCATAGCGGATTCAGATCAGTTCTTTCCAACTTTCGACCCAGACACTGGCAGGATCTTCCGGAATCTCATGTTCCAGCACGTCAATATCCAGACGATCGCCAATACGCTGCGCGCCGAGCGAGGTCAGCAGCTCATCAAACTGCACGATCGCGCCACAGAACAGATCGTATTCACGGTTGCCGATACCGACCGCACCGTAGCGCAAATTGCTGAGATCGGGCTGCTGTTCCTTTATGGCTTCAAACAGCGGCTGGATATTATCTGGCAGTTCACCGGCACCGTGGGTCGAAGAGACCACAATCCAGAAGCCAGACGTTTTCAGATCTTCCAGCTCAGGTCCGTGCAGCGTCTCGGTGTTGTGACCGGCCTCATCTAACTTTTCTGCCAGATAATCGGCAACATATTCTGCGCTGCCTAAAGTGCTGCCACTGATTAAAGTAATGTCGGCCATGATAGGATCCCTGAATGATAGTGGCGGGCATTGTACGCTTTGATCAGGCTGGGATCTACCTGTGGAAAAATAGGGTTTTTATCAAAGGTACTTAGCTTGATGGTTAGGAGATTGAATCGCCTCTTCTGAGAGCGCCCAACCATGAATGTCAGAACGAACTATCCCTTTGATGCGGCGCTCGTGCGTAGGTTTAAGTATGAAAATGCAGTTTTTGTCGTGTTTTTAACCGGAAAGCCATTTTTCAGGCACACTAATCCGGCTCAGGCATCCGCAACCATCGCTTTTTCTCCATTCCACGCAACCTTTCCGACAGTCATGCCATCGCCTGCGTTCCTGCCTGAGCGCCGGCAAAACGCAGTCGGCCCTTGCACAGGATGCACTGGTACGGGTCGGTACCCAGGAAGCCCTTCATTAGCACCGCAAACCCCGGCTTCTCCGGCTTTTTCCGCAGCATCATCTCCAGCGCTTCGTAGACCTTCGGCAGCACCGATCCCCGTTTGCGGTTGGCCAGAAAGCCGAAGTAGCGCACCATCTTAAAATGCCGCG
>NZ_MAYS01000322.1 GCF_001756855.1 Candidatus Erwinia dacicola
GCAGAATGCAAATCGAGCAAAATTTCAGAGATGAGAAAAATCCTCGCTGGGGATTTGGGCTAAGGTTCGGAGCCAGCCATTCAGCGGAAAGAGTTGCAGTGTTGAGCCTGATCGCGACTTTAGCCAGTATCATCATGTGGTTAAGCGGCTTCTGCTTTGAAAACAAAGGAATACACTCTAAATATCAGGCAAATACGGTGAAGCACAGGCGAGTTGTTTCATTGTTAAAGCTGGCAGAAAATGTATTTCGACATTCCCTGCTCATATTGAAAACCCTGTCGCTGGACTCGGGACTGAAGAAATTACAGCAAAGGTATAACGATATGATTTTGGTTTACTAAATTTTCTGGGGATCCATCAGGGGTTACCCCCCCCGGAGCTGCTGGGTGTGCTGGCCGAACTGTACCCGCAGATGAATGCGGATGACCTGCAGGAGCGGCTGGCCCGTATCCTCTTTGTTTCAACACTCTGGGGGCGTCTGCATGACGCTTACCCCGAAGCGGGCTATCAGTTACCTGAAATCCAAAGGTTATAAAATCACCTGGGACTGGGAGGAGATGTGGCAGGATGTCCATGCCCGCGCTAGCGCCTTGGAGAAAGCGCTGGACGAGGGCAAGACAGACCGCTGGTTCCGAAAGGAGCTGGAGCCGGAGCTGCAGCGTGAGGGATGGTGGGGGCCGCGTGACACGACTGACCCGGTTACGGGTGAGCCGGTCACTATCCAGCAGGGCAGCCCGTGGCGGCTCGATACTATCTTTCGTACTAATATGTTGGTGCTCTACAGCGCCGGGCGCTGGGCCGAACAGATGGAGAACGTCGACGACAGGCCGTACTGGATGTATACCGGCATCAACGACAGCCATAGCCGTAAAGCGCATCTGCTGCTTCACAATATGGTGCTGCGCTATGATGACCCGTTCTGGCAGGCGTTCTACCCGCCGAACGGCTGGCGCTGTCGCTGCGGCGTTATTGCCCTGAGTGCGGCTGATGTGCGTGCCCGTGGTCTGAAGGTGGTGGATTCCGGTACCGCTATGGGCTGGGAGCTGAAGCTGGTCTCAAAGAAAACCGGGGAGATGCAGAACGTCGCCACCTTCAACACTGGCACCACGAAGGTGGCCACCGACGTCGGCTGGTCTTATGCGCCCGGCGCAGCTTACCATCCTGACCTTGCCCGTTACCAGGGCACGCTACAACCGCTGGCACAGCAGGAACTGAGGGGATAACGATGGCTTCCGATAATCTGGTCAATATCACCATTAACGATGAGTCCCTGCGCCAGAGTCTGCGGGCGCTGGATTTAGCCGCCACGGACCTGGAGCCTGCGATACGTAAAATCGCCGAAACCCTGCTGGCGGAAACGCAGTTTAACTTTCTGGATGAGGGCCGTCCGGGCTGGACGCCGTCGCTCGCCGCACAGGATCGTGATGGTCAGACGCTGCAGCACATCGGGCGGCTGATGGGGTCCGTGACCACTGACCACAATGACAGGCAGGCAGCGGTTGGGACCAACGTTGTTTATGGCCCGATCCACCAGTTCGGTGGTAAAACGGGGCGCAATGAGTCCGTTGAGCTTCCGGCCCGCCCGTTCCTGCCGCTGACAGGGGACGGTGAGCTGCAGCTTGATGTGGTTGTTCCCATCCTCGATACGATTGTGCGTCATCTTGAATCTGCGGCCCGTCGCTGATTTTAACCCTCCGGGACGGGCGATTTACCGCGTTACCCGCCCCGGAGCCTTTATAAAGGTTTACAGCCCCCTCGTTTACGGCTTTAATCCCTCCTGCTTCCCTCTCTACTGTCGTATCCTCCCTTATTTTTCTAAAGCAGATTAAAAGCGCTCTTCGCGGCTTTTCCACAAACTGTCTCCAACAACATCACGCGGGACAGCAAAATGTCAGCCATTCATATTTTTAAAGCCGGTACTCATACCGACATGCACGGCACGAAACTGCCGTTCACGCAAAGCGATCTTGCCGCCTGCGTTAAAGCCTATAACCCGTCCGTCCATGAAGCACCGCTCGTTATTGGTCACCCCAAAACGGAAGACCCGGCGTGGGGCTGGGTGAAAGCACTAAAGCTCAGCGGCGCTGACCTGCTGGCCGAGCCTGAACAGCTTGTAGTGGTCAACTAATA
>NZ_MAYS01000323.1 GCF_001756855.1 Candidatus Erwinia dacicola
AGTCTTTGAAAGATAAGACCTTTCAATAACACGAAAGGCTAACTCATCAATAACTTTGCAACAGTGCCTTTTCTGGAATATCTGCGTCGGTTTCCGAAAGATATGCCATTTGAGCTGACTGAGGTCCCGTCCGGAAAGCGCGGTAAGAATGCCGATATACATCATGTTACGCTTGTCGACAGCGCTTTACGCGTGAATATGCGATAACCCTTCAGACTTAAATCCCAAGGGGGGAACCTTTCTTTTGCAAGGTCAAGTACTCCAAAACTTCGTCATTGATAAATGTGACGATTTAAAAGCTCAGAACATTATTGCTATCGACGTTCAGGGCAAATCAAGCATCACCAGCTATATGGTGATTTGCACTGGCACCTCAACCCGCCAGCTGGTTTCAATCGCTGAACACGTCGTTCAGGAAGCGAAGCTGATCGGTCTAAATACTTTTCGCGTTAACAGCCGTGCGCCAAGTGACTGGGTGGTGGTTGACTTCGGTGATGTGATCCTTCACGTCATGGAAGCAGAGAGCCGTAAGCTGTACGAACTGGAAAAGCTCTGGGGTTAAGCCGTGAAACTGCAACTGGTTGCCGTCGGCACCAAAATGCCGGACTGGGTTCAAACGGGTTTTCTGGAATATCTGCGTCGGTTTCCGAAAGATATGCCATTTGAGCTGACTGAGGTCCCGTCCGGAAAGCGCGGTAAGAATGCCGATATCAAACGCATTCTGGAAAAAGAAGGCGAAATGATGCTGGCAGCCACCGGTAATGGTAACCGCATCGTCACGCTGGATATACCCGGCCGCCCGTGGGGAACCCCACAGCTCGCCAGTCAACTGGAACGCTGGAAACAGGATGGCCGCGATGTCAGCCTGTTGATAGGCGGACCGGAAGGCCTGTCACCTACCTGCAAGGCTGCGGCGGAACAAAGCTGGTCACTCTCAGCGCTAACCCTGCCCCATCCGCTGGTTCGCGTGTTGGTTGCAGAGAGTTTGTATCGTGCATGGAGCCTTACTGCGAATCATCCTTATCATCGTGAGTAACGGATAAGGCTAACCGGACAGACAAAAGCAGCGGATGAAATTACAACGTAACTCCTTTCGTGACTATACCGCCGAGCAGACGCTGTTTGTTCGTCGGGCGCTAATCGCATTTTTTGGCATTTTGCTGCTTTCCGGTGTGCAGGTGGTGAACCTTTACCACCTGCAAATTACCCGCTTTGACGACTACAGCACGCGCTCCAATGAGAACCGCATCAAACTGGTTCCGGTCGCGCCCAGCCGAGGCATTATCTTTGACCGTAATGGCGTCCCTCTGGCGCTTAACCGCACGATTTATCAGCTTGAGCTGGTTCCTGAAAAAATCGATAACCTGCAGCAAGTTCTGCAGGAGCTGCAGCCTATCGTCGGTCTCACCGATGATGATATTGAAGCATTTGAAAAAGAGAGCAAACGCTCGCGTAGCTTTACCTCTATTGCGGTGAAAACCAGCCTGAATGATGTTCAGGTGGCACGTTTTGCCGTCAATCAGTACCGTTTCCCCGGCGTTGAAATCAAAGGCTATCAGCGCCGCTACTACCCTTACGGCTCTGCCCTGACCCATGTGTTGGGCTACGTGTCGAAAATTAATGACCGCGACGTTGAGCGCCTAGATAAAGAGGGCAAGTGGCTCAACTATGCTGCCACCCACGACATCGGCAAGCTGGGTATTGAGCGCTATTACGAAGATGTACTGCACGGAAAAACGGGTTATGAAGAGGTTGAAGTTAACAACCGCGGACGCGTCATTCGCCAGCTACACGAGCAGTCTCCGCAGGCCGGGCGCGATACCTACCTGACGATTGACCTCGAGCTCCAGCAGTACATTGAAACGCTGCTGGCGGGCAGTCGTGCCGCCGTGGTGGTCAGCAACCCACATAACGGTGAACTACTGGCGATGGTCTCCATGCCAAGCTACGACCCTAACCTATTTGTCGACGGTATCTCCAGCAAGGACTATAACCGCCTGCTGCATGACGAAAACCGCCCGTTGATTAACCGCGCGACTCAGGGCACCTACCCTCCGGCGTCAACGGTGAAACCTCATATCGCGGTATCAGCCCTGACCGCCGGAGTCATCACCCTCAACACCAGCCTGTTTGACCCGGGCTGGTGGCAGCTGCCTGGGTCCGAGAAACGTTTCCGCGACTGGAAACGCTGGGGCCACGGCCGTCTGAACGTCACTAAATCGTTGGAAGAGTCCGCGGATACCTTCTTCTATCAGGTTGCCTATGACATGGGCATCGACCGGCTCGGCGAGTGGATGAGTAAATTCGGCTACGGCCATCTTTCCGGTATCGATCTGATCGAAGAGACCGCCGGTAACATGCCAACCCGTGACTGGAAAATGAAGCGTTTTAAAAAACCTTGGTATCAGGGGGACACCATACCGGTGGGTATCGGCCAGGGGTACTGGACCGCCACGCCGGTACAGATGAACAAAGCGTTGATGATCCTGATTAACGATGGCGTGATTAAAACTCCGCATCTAATGATGGACGCCATGCAGGGCAGCACCAAAGTGTCATGGCGTCAGCCGGCGGAAGCCCCTGTCGCGGACGTGCACTCCGGCTACTGGGAGATTGCGAAAGACGGCATGTATGGCGTGGCGAATCATCCAAACGGTACTGCGCGTAAGAGCTTTGCGGATGCTTCGTATAGAATCGCGGCCAAGTCGGGTACCGCACAGGTATTTGGCCTGAAAGCGAATGAAACCTATAACGCCCACAAGCTGACGGAACGCCTGCGCGATCACAAACTGATGACGGCCTTTGCGCCTTACGATCATCCACGAGTGGCAGTCACTATCATCCTTGAGAACGGCGGCGCAGGTCCGGCCGTCGGGACTATCATGCGCCAGATCCTCGATCACATTATTCTTGGCGATAACAATACTAACCTGCCTGACGCTGCGCCAACGCCGCTAGGCTAAGAAGGTGAATAACCGGTTATGAATGATAGCCATCAGAAAAGGACAATCTGGACGCGTATCCATATTGATTCAACATTTTGCCTGATCATCGCCGCGCTGCTGATGTACAGTGCGCTGGTGATGTGGAGTGCCAGCGGCCAAGATCCGGGCATGATGGAGCGTAAGCTCGGTCAGATTGCCATGGGTGTCGTCGTGATGCTGGTGATGGCGCAAATCCCGCCGCGCGTGTATGAAGGCTGGGCGCCCTATCTCTATATTATCTGCGTGATATTGCTGATCGCGGTGGAGGCCTTCGGGCAGATCAGTAAAGGGGCGCAGCGTTGGCTGGACCTTGGCGTGGTGCGTTTCCAGCCCTCGGAGATTGCAAAAATTGCCGTACCGCTGATGGTCGCACGCTTTATTAACCGCGATGTCTGCCCGCCGACCTCGAAAAACACCGCCATCGCGCTGGTTCTGATCTTTATGCCTGCCCTGCTGGTAGCGGCACAGCCGGATCTCGGTACTGCGATCCTGATCGCCGCCTCAGGGCTGTTCGTCCTATTCCTCTCCGGCATGAGCTGGAAGCTGATCTCCATTGCGGTGCTGCTGCTGGCGGCATTTATTCCGGTGCTGTGGTTCTTCCTGATGCACGACTATCAGCGCGACCGCGTCATGATGCTGATCGACCCGGAAAGCGACCCACTCGGCGCGGGCTACCATATTATCCAGTCGAAAATCGCCATCGGCTCCGGCGGGCTGCGCGGTAAGGGCTGGCTGCATGGAACCCAGTCACAGCTTGAATTCTTGCCCGAGCGCCACACCGACTTTATTTTTGCGGTACTGGCCGAAGAATTAGGATTAGTCGGGGTACTGATTCTGCTGATACTCTACGTGCTGCTGATCATGCGCGGCCTGACGATGGCTGCACGTGCGCAGACCACCTTTGGTCGCGTGATGGCCGGTGGATTAATGCTAATCTTTTTTGTCTATGTTTTTGTTAATATTGGCATGGTAAGCGGTATATTGCCGGTGGTAGGCGTTCCGTTACCGTTAGTCAGCTACGGCGGCTCCGCACTGATCGTCCTGATGGCCGGGTTTGGCATCATAATGTCTATTCACACCCACCGAAAACTGTTGTCGAAGAGCGTTTAAGAGGCATAAACACATGCGTAAGGATTGGCTTTGGGTTGCCCTAGCATCAGCACTGCTAGCAGCCTGTACTACAGACAACGACCATAAGCAACTCGCAGCCGCAGGAAGTACAGCAGGAGCCGTCGCGCCCGGTGGATAACAGCACCTTGGATAGCGTAGACAATATGGGTGCGCCAGTTCGCAGCGGTGGCTTCCTCGGTGCCGCCCAGCCATTGCAAAACGGCGCGCTGAGCGCCGGTGCCCGGTTACTCGCCATAAGTCTCGGCAAACAGTTCGACGTTCCCAGCTCTGTCGATAGCCGTAATAATGTTTATCGCGTGCAGCTGGGCCACTTTAGCTCGCATTCGCTCGCCGCCGCTTTGCAGCAGCGACTGACGAATGAAGCTCAGCAACAGTCGTTTATTACCGTCGCACCTTAAGCATGTAAATCCCCCTTCCCCGCCTGAATTCGGCGGGTTGTGGCAGGATGATTTTGCTATAGTGAGTCACTTTTTTAACTTAGCCCATGGATGTTGTAGTCCTTACATGAACACTTTGAATCCATCCCGATTACTGAAACGCCTGACTACAGGCACCCTGATTGCGCTCAGCCTCAACGCAGCCGCTCTTGCCGATGACGTCAACATAAAAGCCATGATTCCCGGCGTGCCGGACATTGACGCTGAAGCCTATGTTCTGATCGACTACAACTCAGGTAAGGTACTGGCAGAGAAGAATTCCGACGCGCGTCGCGACCCGGCCAGCCTGACAAAAATGATGACCAGTTACGTTATCGGTCAGGCGGTGAAAGCGGGTAAAATCCATCAGGATGATATCGTCACCGTGGGCAAAGATGCCTGGGCAACCGGTAACCCGGTATTCAAAGGCTCTTCACTGATGTTCCTGAAGCCGGGCGACCGCGTGCTGGTTTCCCAGCTGACGCGCGGCATCGTGCTGCAGTCCGGTAATGACGCCTGCGTGGCGATGGCCGAATATGTAGCCGGCAGCCAGGACGCCTTCGTTGGGCTGATGAACAACTATGTGAAAGCGCTGGGCCTGCAGAATACTCACTTCCAGACCGTGCATGGCCTCGATGCTGAAGGCCAGTACAGCTCGGCGCGCGACACGGCGCTGATTGGCCGTGCGCTGATCCGCGACGTACCGGACGAGTATGCGGTTTACCACGAAAAAGAGTTCACCTTTAACAATATCCGCCAGATAAACCGTAACGGTCTGCTATGGGATACCAGCCTGAATGTTGACGGTATCAAAACCGGGCATACTGATGCGGCAGGTTACAACTTGGTGGCCTCCGCAACCGAAGGCCAGATGCGCCTGATCTCTGCAGTAATGGGCGGTCATACCTACAAAGGGCGAGAAACAGAAAGTAAAAAACTGCTGACTTGGGGCTTCCGTTTCTTTGAAACCGTCGCTCCGCTGAAGGCCAGTAAAGAGTTTGCTTCTGAGCCGGTGTGGTTCGGTAACAGCGATCGCGTACAGCTGGGCGTCGAGAAAGATGTCTATCTGACTATTCCACGCGGTCGGATGAAAGACCTGAAAGCCAGCTACAGCCTGAGCAACACTGAACTGCATGCACCGCTGAAGAAAAATCAGGTGGTAGGCAGCATCAACATCCAGCTAGATAGCAAAACAATTGAACAGCATCCGCTGGTGGTTCTCAACGATATGCCGGAAGGTGGTTTCTTCGACCGCATCGTTGACTATATTAAGCTGATGTTCCATCACTGGTTTGGCTAGCAGCTGCTGCGGGTCGCGCATGCCCGTCCCCCTACACGAATCGTGCCCGCCTTGAAATATTCCTGAAATATCTCCATATTGTTAGTGTCTGTGAACTCCCGCTACGGCGGGAGTCCTTGTTTGTGTCACCGGAGTCAATATGAAAACCAATCTTAAAGAACTGCTCGAATTCCCCACCTCTTTTACCTATAAAGTGATGGGGCTGGCTCAGCCAGAGCTAGTCGATCAAGTGGTTGAAGTGGTGCAGCGCCATGCGCCGGGTGACTACTCACCGGACGTGAAGCCCAGCAGTAAGGGCAACTACCATTCGGTGTCGATCACCATCACCGCCACGCATATCGAGCAGGTTGAAACGCTGTATGATGAGTTATGCAAAATTGAAATTGTTCGCATGGTGCTGTAATTCCTGAATGCTGGTGAGGGCATGGTTCTTGCCCTGCACTAGCAGTTATACTGCTCCCCCTGTTTTGCCAACCGGATCCTTCGCTTTGCTTCCAGATACCCTGATAGTTCGCCAGCTTGGCTTGCAGCCATGGGCACCCGTTTCCTTCGCCATGCATCAGTTTACTGACCAGCGCGATGATGCGACGCCGGATGAGATCTGGCTGGTCGAGCATCACCCGATATTTACTCAGGGTCAAGCGGGAAGAAGCGAGCACCTGTTAATGCCTGGCGATATCCCGGTCGTGCAGAGCGATCGCGGTGGCCAGGTGACCTATCATGGCCCCGGTCAGCAGGTGATGTACGTCATGGTGAATCTGAAGCGACGTAAAGTTGGCGTGCGCCAGCTGGTCACCGCCATCGAACAGACGGTGGTCGAGACGCTGGCACAACTCGGAGTTAGCGCCAGCGCGCGACCGGATGCCCCCGGAGTCTACGTTGACGGCAAAAAAATCTGCTCGCTCGGTCTGCGCATTCGCAACGGCTGCTCGTTCCATGGCTTGGCGCTCAACGTGGCGATGGATCTCACCCCGTTCCAGCGCATCAACCCCTGCGGTTATGCCGGACTGGAAATGACTCAGCTGTCGCTGCTTAAGCCGACGGTGCAAATGGCTGATGTAAAGCCGTTGCTGATTGAGAATTTTGCCCGTCAGTTGGCTTTGTTGAATAATAGGTAATCATGCTGTTTTAATATGCGGTTTTGGACGAAGATGCCAGCCATTCTAACATGTATTACCGAACACTGCTTGTAACCTACTTATTTTATGTTGAAGCGGGTGGCGTGTTCCCGCTGTCCAGTCATGTAGGTGATGGCCTATAGGGTCAGTGAGGCCGTCTGACCGAAAGCTGAGATAACGTCATACACATCGTCAGTCATGGTCTGGCGAATCTGATAAAAGTTCATGGTCAATTCCTTCTAAGCGACTAAGAAACCTACAGGCCTGTAGTGCGACGCACACTAACTCGACGGGACCGTACAGTCCAGTGGAAGGAAATATAAAAGGTTAGAGGTGGTTTTATCGGTTGATAATTGCGCTAATTTGGGCACTGTTGCAAAGATATTGATGAGTTAGCCTTTCGTGTTATTGAAAGGTCTTATCTTTCAAAGACTCTGTTCACCAGACGCATCTCGCCTAGGGGATGCCCCAAATAAAATG
>NZ_MAYS01000324.1 GCF_001756855.1 Candidatus Erwinia dacicola
GAAGTATCTTCGCCATATATTCGTCGCCCGGAGCGACTTAAGCAGCAGATCCGTAATAAACGTCATCAACGCTGGGTGGAAGTCATTACCCTGAATAGGAACGGATGTGGGATACGTGAAATATCCCGCACTACCGGGTTATCACGCGTAACGATCAGGCGCTGGCTCCAGTCCGGTACATTCCCTGAAATGTCAACCCGCCCGACGAAGCCCGGCCTTCTGGATCCTTGATATCCGTGGTCGGGTGAGTCCCAAATACTGCAGACTTCATCAGGCGATTGTGTCGATGTAAGTGTTGATGAGGTCTGGCAGAAACTGGAACGAATTAATCCTTAAGCGAAAGATACTGCTGACAGATGGGCTGTAGATCGTAGCTCATCAGCCGTTGGCGATCGATAACTGGGAAATTCTGCCAGATATCAGCCATCACCTTCGCCAGTGATTCACTGCTCAATTCTGAAAGTGCGTGGCTCATACCCGCACGTTCCAGTATTTCTGCAGGTCCCCCGGGGCAGCGTGTACTGGCAACGGGGGTACCACATAGCAATGCTTCGACCAGCACGTTGCCAAAGCCTTCGCTATCCGAACTGAGTACCAGCATCCCGGCATGTTTGATCAAGGGATAGGGATTAGCTTGGAAACCCGCAAAGATCACTCGATCGTTGATGCCCAGTTTTTCTGCCAGCTTTTTAACTGCTGCTAACTGTGCTTCTTCGCCTGTCCCTGCCAGCACGAGCTTGGCCTCAATCCCTGATCTGGCATAAGCCTTTAACAGACGGTCGTGGCGTTTTGTCAGGTGAAAACGACCTACATGGACGATATAGGGCTCTTCTGTCAGTGAAAAAGGCTGTTCTGCCTGAGCAAGCAGATGGGCGATATCAAACGGGTTATTGATCACCGCCAGCTGGCGCGGCGATATCGAGAGCTTTGTTTGCAAATCATCCGCCACGGCCTGTGAGACTGTAACAATATTCTTTCCCTGATAAATTCGGGCAATTTTTCGCAGCTTGATCCAATGATCGATACCTTTACGGTGCCCCAGATATGAAGTGGAGAGTATGCCGTGAATGCAGTACCACATTTTTTCTGGCGACAGATTTTTACAACGAGCAACGATGCGATCGGTTTTGTGCAGGTGGGAGAAGACTAGGTCGAAACTTCCTGCCTGCATTTCACTGGCAGTGATTGCACGATCCAGACTGGCTGCCCGACGTTTTAGTTCAGTCAATTTGCGCCACGGTACCTTGCTGTCACTCTCCACTACCTGATAATCAATCCCTTCAGGAAGAGTGTACTTGCAGACATTGCGTAGTGAAAACAAAGTGACCTGATGCCCCATCTTCTGCATGCCTTCGCAGAGCGCCAGCACCACTTTTTCGGCCCCGCCACCCGGCAGTCCATCGATAATTACCAAGATACGCATGACTTAATCCAGAATGTATTGATAAAGGGTAACCAGCTGCTGCGACAGGCGCTGAGGGGATGAACCTATCACGCGCTCGCGTGCATGATTTGCCATCTCGCTACCGACTGCGTGATCGGGAAGTGACATGACGGCATCACGTAGGGCGGGAACGTCCAGGGCATCGCAAACATAGCCATTTTTTCCCTGCTCAATAAACTCGCTGCCCCCGCACGTGGTCGAGGTGATCACGGGTAAGCCGCAGGCCATCGCTTCCAGAATGACATTAGGGAAAGGGTCATAGAGCGTTGGCTGTAATAAGCCGTCCGCGGCCTGATACCATGGGCGCGTGTCCTGTTGCATACCCGTAAAGATAATCCGTTCGCTGCAGCCCCGTTCGCTGGCCAGTGACTGATACTGTTTTTCCGCCTTATCTTTGCCAACCACCACCAGATAGCGGTTGGTGCCAGCGACTGCTCTGATGGCGGCGGCCAGCCCCTTACGTTCAAAGCCAGAACCGACATAAATCAGAATGGTGGCGTTAAGAGGAAGACCCAGCCTAGCACGCAGCTTACTGCGTTCCACTTCGCTGACGGGTACAAATTGCGTAGTGCTGATGGCATTGTAGATAACATGGATTTTGTGGCCAGCAACGCCAAAACGCTCAATGATTTCGTCTTTCACCATTTGCGCGTTGCAAATAACGGCCTTAAGCTCCTTTGCTTGGTACATTTTGCGTTCGGCATCCATCACGTAGCGGTGATAGCGATTGCTCATCAATAGCTTTTGCCGCCATGCAGGTAGGAGGAGTGAGCGCTGTTCCAGCCAACGCTGATGAACACCATCTCCGGCACGATAAATATCACAACCGGCAATGCGCTCGTGGCTCTGCACGATATCGAATTTCTCACGCTGCCAGATTTTTCTGGCAGCATCGGCAAAGCCACGCTCGCGACTGATGCGGCCCGATTTAAGCGGATCGCAAATATGCAGATGCCAGTTAGACTGGCGTGCGCCTTGCCACTGACGGGTGATGACATTGAGATCCATCGACTGATTATCGAGCGCCTCAAGTGCACGAGAGATAAAGCGCTCTGCTCCCCCATCCGGGCGGTATTTTTGGCGAACAATGGCCAGCCGAATCGGTTTCATGCTAGTAATTTCCTCGCTGCAATGAGCACTGTTTTCACTGGAATGGCATCCAAGAAACGTTCTGCGGTTTTGGTATCGACAGCATCAGGATCGGGTAATGGGGCAAAGTCGCCAGCCCAGATTACCTCACCTTTTACCTGCCATGGCCGCCAGAAGACTAACTTTGACGGGCCAAACAGTGCAATGCAGGGGGTTTGCAATGCGGCGGCCATATGCATGGGTACGGAATCGACACCAATAAATAGCCCGGCCTCATCTATCAGCGCCGCCACTTGGTTTAGCGTCAGCTGACCGGCCAAGGAGATAACATTCTGCCGGGATGAGAGTTGATCCTCAATCTGACTAATCATCGCCAACTCTTTTTTATCGGGTCCGGAAGTCAACACAATAGTATGACCATCATCCTGCAATGACTGGATAACGGCGGCCATTTTCTCCTCGCTCCAGCATTTAAAGAACCAGCGCGAGGTAGGCTGTACCACGATATATTTTGTCACGCTGTTGAGCTGCTCGCGTACTTTAAGGCGGTCGCTGTCGGCGTAATACATACCAACGGTACTGTCGGTGGAGGGCAACTTTAACGGGGCAAGTAGCGACAGATTCTGTTCTACGGCATGCAGAGTATTATGTGTCTCTGTTGAGACTAAATGCGAATGACAGCGCCGCCATAGCGTGCCCTGACGTTTTGGAAAATCAAAACCAAGCCGCACCGGGGCACCGGTAAAGCGTGTAATCAACGCACTGCGCCACTGGTCAGCAAGATTCACCACCAGATCGTAACGCTGCTTTCTCAGCGTTTTTAACAGCTCCCACTCTTGGTTGACTTGGAAGCGAGTGCCCTGTTCCTTCCACGTGCGGTCAATTGAGTAGACCTGATGAATATCCGGATGATGCGTAAGCATGGCGTGGGTTTCTTCATATAGCAGCACGTCCACAGTGGCATCGGGCCAGGCTGCTTTCAGCGAGCGGATAACCGGAGTGGTTAAAAGCATATCGCCATGGTGACGAAACTTGATTACCAGAATGCGGGCAACAGGGTGGGATGAAGGCGGCAGATCCTGATTTGTCATACTCGATCGCTGTTTAGTAAACTAGTTGCTGATTCTAAAGCAGTGGCTGGAACGTGGCTAGCATGAACGTAGCGCCCTTAAGGGCGAGCGTCACGGCTTCGCCGTTCCGGTGCTTTGCATGACTGGAGCTCCGCTTTATACTCAGCTCCATGTATATCCCGCGTCCCGCCAAACTCCTTTTCACCGTCGATGACGGCTGGAACCGCTATCTCGAAAAACATGGCGACAGCGTCAGCCAGTGGACCCAACTCGCCGTTGAGCGCATGCTCGCCTGCGGCACCTGCGCTATGGGTGTGCGCCGCTACTGCTGCGCTTTACCTGGCTTTACCTGACTGTACCCACTCCCGCTTCTTCTGCCAGAGCTGCAAGTCAAAGGCCTGCAGCATGAAGTCCACCGAACAGTGGATTGCTGAGCAACAACACGTCCTGCCCGACTGCGAATG
>NZ_MAYS01000325.1 GCF_001756855.1 Candidatus Erwinia dacicola
AATAACTTTGCAACAGTACCCATTGCAGCGAATCCTGAGACACGCCACACTACAGCAAACCATGACCTATGCGCACTTTGCACCGGACTTTTTGAATGATGTTGTTGCGCTCAATCCACTAAAGGGAATGTCCATATAGTGTCCATAAACCAGCACTATTTAGTACCATATGGAACCATATAAACTTGGTAATATATTGTTTTAAATGGATTTTCCCCGCTACGGCGGGGGTGTAATGCGACTTCGCAGTCGCCTCTTTCTTGCCTGAAAATTGAGGAACACGACATGAAAGTCTGGCAGCGCCAATTTATCGAATTCACCATCAACAAGCAGGTGCTGAAGTTTGGTGAGTTCACGCTGAAATCAGGGCGCAAAAGCCCTTATTTCTTTAACGCAGGCCTGTTTAATACCGGGTGTGATCTTACCCTGCTGGGCCGTTTCTACGCTCAGGCGCTGGTCGATTCCGGCATTGATTTCGACCTAGTGTTTGGCCCGGCCTACAAAGGTATTCCTATTGCTACCACCACAGTGGTTGCGCTGGCCGATCACCATGACCGCGATGTTCCTTACTGCTTTAACCGTAAGGAAGCCAAAGATCACGGCGAAGGCGGCACGCTGGTGGGTAGCCCGCTGCAGGGCAAAATTATGCTAGTGGATGACGTGATCACGGCGGGAACTACCATCCGTGAATCGATCGAGATCATTGCGGAAAACAATGCCACGCTGGCAGGCATGCTAATTTCGTTAGACCGCCAAGAACGCGGGCGCGGGGCGATTTCCGCTATTCAGGAAGTGGAGCGTGATTACGGCTGCAAGGTGATTTCAATTATTACGCTGAAAGAGCTGATTGCCTATCTAGAAGAGAAGCCGGAACTGGCCGACCATCTGGTGGCGGTACGCGAGTACCGCAGCGAGTTTGGTATTTAAGCGTTATTTAATTTGGTAATCGCATAGGGACCGATCATTTTTTTTAATCGGCCCTTTGGCGATCTGCCCGCAGTATCAGACTAACTGAGCAACCAGCAGCGGCCAGCGCGCGTCGAAGTCAATGGTCGGACGATAACGGAACTCTGAACGCACAAAACGCGACAGCAGCCCTTCGCAGAACGCTAACAGCTGGCCAGCCAGAAGCGCCTCATCGGTGGCAAAACCTTCACCTTCACGGATTTTCTTTTCGCGCATGACCAAGCGTAGCTGCACCTCAATGCGTTCGAACAGCTGATTAATCCGCCCCTGCAAACGATCCTGTTCGAACATCAGCGCATGACCGGTCAGAATGCGCGTTAAACCTGGATTACGCTCACCAAAGCCCAGAATTAACTGGGTAATCAGACGCAAACGCGGCAGCGTCTCTTTCTCGTCTTTCAGTATCAGATTGATGCGCGTAATCAGGCTGTTTTCAATAAATTCGATCAAGCTGTCAAACATCTTCGTTTTGCTGGGAAAATGCCGGTAAAGAGCCGCTTCAGATACCCCAACATTCGCCGCCAACTTGGCGGTCGTGATGCGATGGCTGCCATCGCTGGATTCCAGCATCTGCGCCAGTGCCTGCAGGATTTCTTCGCGACGATTCCTTCTCGCACTTTTTTTTTCTGCCATGCCTTATAAAGACCCCCGAGAACATTACCATAAATGGGCAAATGCCCACTCAACGTCCGTGAGCAAAGGCTCACGGAAGAAAAAAATCAGCTTATCGTTCGTTACGGAGCGGTGGAGAGTTACCGGCGGCCGGAATGACCGAAACCACCTTCGCCACGCACGCTGAAGTCGAAATCGTTCACCAGATTGAATTCAGCCTGTACCACCGGCACGAACACCATCTGAGCGATACGTTCACCAGGCTCGATAGTAAAGGAGTCCTGCCCACGGTTCCAGACGGAAACCATCAGCTGCCCCTGATAATCAGAATCAATCAGGCCAACCGAGTTGCCCAGAACCACGCCGTGTTTGTGGCCAAGACCAGAGCGCGGCAGAATCACTGCGGCCAGTTCAGAGTCCGCGATATGAATAGCCAAGCCGGTTGGTGCCAGCGTGGTGGCACCCGGCTTCAGTACGAATGCTTCATCTAGGCAGGCGCGCAGATCCAGCCCGGCGGAACCGGAGGTGACATAGGTAGGTAACGGGAAATCACTGCCTACGCGCGCATCCAAGATTTTAACGTCGATTTTTTTCATCATAACGGCTGACAATCTCGTCTAGTAACTGTTGGCCAAGGAGTGACTTATCGCTGAGCGGTAAGATTTTTTCTCCCTCCTGCCAAAAAAGGTGAAGAACATTGGTATCGCTTTTGAAACCCTGTCCGGGTTTGGCAACATCGTTGGCGCAAATCATGTCTAGATTCTTGCACACGCGTTTTTGTTGCGCGTATTCTTCCACATTCTGGGTTTCAGCGGCAAATCCTACGATAAAGGGACGGTGTTGCTGCATCGCCGCCACGCCGGCGACAATATCAGGGTTTTTCACCATTTTAAGGGTAATCTCGTCACCCTGTTTTTTGATTTTTTCCTCAGCAATAGCCACCGCGCGGTAATCGCCCACGGCCGCACAGCCGATAAAGATCTGCTGGCTTGCTGCTTGGTCCATCACCGCCTGCTGCATCTCGAGCGCGCTGACCACATCCACCCGAGTGACGCCAGCCGGGGTCGGCAGCGCTACCGGCCCGGCAACCAGTGTAACGCGGGTGCCACGTTTTGCTGCCGCAGCGGCTATGGCAAAACCCATTTTGCCCGAGCTGTGATTACTGATAAAACGCACCGGATCGAGAGCTTCCCGCGTCGGGCCGGCGGTGATCATAATGTTGAGATGTTGCAGATCGTTGACGGGGGCCGCCCAGTTAAGCGCATGATCAACAATCGCCAGCGGGTCAAGCATACGCCCCAGCCCGATATCACCACAGGCTTGGCTGCCGCTGTCCGGCCCCCAGATCATCACCCCACGCTGGGCCAGCAGCTGCAAATTGTGCTGGGTCGGCAGGGTGAGATACATCTGCTGATTCATCGCTGGGACCACGGCCAGCGGTGCCGCAGAGGCTAGGCAAATGGTGGTCACTAGGTCGTTAGCCATCCCTGCCGCCACTCGGGCAATCAGGTCAGCGGTGGCCGGTGCTAGAATCACCAGCTCGGCCCACTTGCCCAGCTCAATATGGCCCATTGCCGCTTCTGCCGCCGGGTCGAGCAAATCATCAGAGACCGGATAACCGGAAACGGCCTGCAGGCTGAGCGGGGTAATAAACGCTTTTGCTGCGTCGGTCATGACCACGCGCACTTCCGCGCCACGGTCACGCAAGCGGCGAATCAGCTCGGGTGCTTTATACGCGGCAATACCGCCGCTGACACCCAGAACAATACGTTTTCCGGTTAATTCCATCATTTGCTGTTGCCTTCTGTTAGCCTGCTGGGGCTATTCGCGCCACAAGAGCAACCATTTTACCACACTCCGTCTGGCTGACTATTTCTCACCTCGCCACCTTTGCGAGCCGTCTCATAAAGTCGGCACATCATCATAGAAAATACTGTATATAATACCATGCTTTATGCTCTTCAGGAAGAGGGAGCAAACGATGAGCAAAACCAATGGGTGGCAGGAATCTGGGATGCCCCCCGCGCGAAAAGCTGGAAAACTTGGCGTGGCCACGCTCAGTGATAGCGAACTGTTAGCGATTTTTCTGGGTAGAGTCTTAGGACGTGGTGTAAATTTGGAAGGATGGTGAGAGCCATCGGCTTATCCGGTAAGGTAATGGTTAATTAGACAATCATCTCAGAAGGAGTCAACCGATGGCCGACAACAGCATGACATTCAGCAACACTCTGATGCAACTCGGCGGCGAGGACTTTCTGCGTGAACTCACCGAATTTATGCTCAACCGCATCATGGAGGCCGGTCGAGTCCGTCAAGGTGGTGTAAATTCAGATCCAGCCTTCCGGTCCGGTAATATGTCTGTTAAGCGCTGAGTGGCAGCGCCTCGATCACATCGTTTTCAG
>NZ_MAYS01000326.1 GCF_001756855.1 Candidatus Erwinia dacicola
CCTATTATTCAACAAAGCCTGTCTGAGTTGTCATCAACTTAAGCTGTGAGCGGCAAAACGTCAGCCAAAACACCGTCATTTGAGCGAATGCCTGTTAAGGCAGCGCCTCCGTCGCTATAATCCCTGCATCTTCTATCTCTATAACGGTACGCAAAATGATCCGCAGTATGACCGCTTACGCCCGGCGCGAAACCAAAGGCGAATGGGGCAGCGCAGCCTGGGAGCTTCGTTCCGTCAACCAGCGCTATCTTGAAACCTATATCCGTCTGCCGGAGCAGTTCCGCGGGCTAGAGCCAGTAATCCGTGAACGCATCCGCAACCGTCTGACGCGTGGCAAAATCGAAGTTAACCTGCGTTTTGATGTGGACCCGAGCGCGCAAAGCTCGCTGGTATTGAACGAAAAGCTGGCCGTGCAGCTGGTGCAAGCGGCTAACTGGGTGAAAATGCAGAGCGACGGGGGGGAGATCAACCCGATTGATATTCTGCGCTGGTCGGGCGTGATGTCCGCTGAAGAGCAGGATCTGGATGCGATCTCTGCCCAGCTGCTCAGCGCGCTGGACACCGCAATTGATGAGTTTATTACCGCACGCGAAAGCGAAGGTTCGGCGCTAAAAGCGCTGATTGAGCAGCGTCTGGAAGGCGTCAGCGCCGAGGTGCTGAAAGTGCGCGCCCATATGCCTGACGTGCTGAAATGGCAGCGTGAGCGCCTGCTGACTCGCCTAGAAGAGGCCCAAGTGGAGCCGGAAAATAATCGCCTTGAGCAGGAGCTGGTGATGCTGGCGCAGCGCGTTGATGTGGCCGAAGAGCTGGACCGCCTAGAAGCGCACGTTAAAGAGACTTACAACATCCTGAAAAAGAAGGAGGTCGTTGGCCGCCGCCTCGACTTTATGATGCAGGAGTTTAACCGCGAGTCTAACACACTGGGGTCTAAATCGATCAATGCCGAAATCACCGCATCAGCGATTGAGCTGAAAGTGCTGATTGAACAGATGCGCGAACAGATTCAAAATATTGAGTAACATCTCATCAGTATTTCATATAATGTCATAACCCTAATAAAACCCGGATATTACGGGTTTTATTTTCTCACTAAGAACCATCAGTTCTCGCCAAATCGCCCGCCTTTGCTGTACCATCCGGTGTACAAGTACATTTTTGTACCGTTATCGTTTTGCTACAAACAGGAAGAATGGGAAAGCTATCAGACATACAGATAAAAGCCTGGCTAAGGTCTCAGGAACGCTTTGAGGGACGCTCCGACGGAAACGGATTGTATCTGTGCTACCGAAAAGAGTTCTCAATACCAAAATGGCGCTTTCGCTACAGCTATGGAGGCAAGGCGCGTGCAATGTGGATCGGTTCGTATGGTGATCTGGGCACTATTGCAAAGATCTGGCGATGG
>NZ_MAYS01000327.1 GCF_001756855.1 Candidatus Erwinia dacicola
TCCTAAGACTCTACCCCATCCTGCCAAATTTACACCACGTCCCAAGACTCTACCATCGGTAAGATAGCCGCTGGCGGTAAAGTCGGGAAGATCGGAATGCGAACTGCAGCCTGCTAACAGCAGCAGCATGGCGAAAGAGAGGGTGCGTTTGAAAAGGGATAGTTTCATGACGAAAAGAGTATTACAACCTCAGCCCCGGAAAAGAGGGGACGGAAGGGGAAAACGCCGTGAAGGCTGAAATGAGGATAAACAAAAGGGGCGAATCCGCCCCCCTGTTTAAACTTTTCACCGTTAGACGATTACTTAACAGCGTCTTTCAGTGCTTTACCAGATACAAATGCCGGTACGTTTGCAGCAGCAATTTTGATCTCTTTGCCAGTCTGCGGATTGCGGCCAGTACGCTCAGCACGGTGGTTAACTTTAAAGGTACCAAAACCAACCAGTTGTACAACATCACTTTCTTTCAGAGACTCAGTAATCGCAGCTAGGGTGGATTCCAGAGCAGCTTTAGCCTGGGTCTTAGACAGGTCCGCTTTGTCCGCAATTACATCAATCAGTTGAGTCTTGTTCATAAGTTATCCTTACAGTGTATTTATCGCTTGCTAAGCACCGAGTGCGAGGGAAAAACCAGATTCTGGCACTCTCCTGCATACACGCACCGATAGCCACATTTTCAGCCCTCCAAATGTAGACCAGACTGGGGGCGAATGTGAAGCCCAAAGGCGCGACAAATCGGGCCTGAGGTCACGTTTTGTTGCCTTACTGCTGAAAATTTATACCGATATTACTGATTCCGGATTCGCGCAGATCAGATCGCAGTCCTTTTATCAGTTCTAGGTCTCGCTCCTCACAGGAGGCGAGCAGGCGGAATATCTCCCATTGGATGTCCCATTCCTCTTCGACGGCGGGATTCTCTTTTAGCTCTTTTTCGGTCATTTCACGACCGGCCTGGGTCATTTCCAGCATCGCAACGGTCGTGATGGAGGTCTCGCTCACCGTAACCGCGTGGGTGAATGTTTCACCACTCAGGCGAGAGTGCAGCAGCTCGCTCAGCGCCACGCAGGCATCAATTGCCGGGTAAACACCATACAGATCGTAATCATCAGCAGAAGGGATCGCCCCTTCCAGTTTTTCTAGCTGGCTGTCGAAGTTAACCTTGGCGTCTTTCAACGCCAAGGTTTTCCACAACAGATCAAGAATGCGACGGTAGAGTTGGCCATCTCCAAAGCCGGTTTGCTGACAAAACTCGCGGTAGTTGGGCTCCATACGCTCGCACAGGCAGGCCATAAAAGTAACGTGCTGCCAGCTTTCGAGTTTTTCCAGCCGCAGGTGAATCGGGTTGCGTAACATATCGGGATCTCAGAATTAATGCGCTTCCCTCAGTGTACCTGAAAAGCCACTGGGCAGCACGAATGGTAATCTGCGGAGAGCTTGCTAAATGCCCGGCACCGGGAGGCGAGGCGATAGCGTCCACCCAGCGCGTGGATTCCGGCAGGCGATAACCGCGCATGGGTCGAGTCCGTCAAGGTGGTGTAAATTCACTTACAGCCTTCCGGTCCGGTAATGGACCTGTTATGCGCTGAGTGGCACCACGTCAGATTACGTCGTTTTCAGCAG
>NZ_MAYS01000328.1 GCF_001756855.1 Candidatus Erwinia dacicola
TAAGGGCGCTACGTTCATTGCCGTGCAGCCCGCCTGCTCATTATTATAGCTATCAGCGCCTGTAATTTTATTTACCCGCGGCAAGCAGGTATTATGCATGTCACTTTAGTATTAGGAGAATAGATCATGCCATCTTTCGATATCGTTTCTGAAATTGATATGCAGGAAGTGCGTAACGCAGTAGATACTGCTAACCGTGAAATCACTACTCGCTTTGACTTTCGCGGTGTGGAAGCCAGCTTTGAGCTGAATAATAAGAACGAATCCGTCAAGGTTCTGAGCGAATCTGATTTCCAAGTGAAACAGCTTGTGGATATTCTGCGCGAGAAGCTGCTGAAGCGTGGCATTGAAGGTGCAGTGCTTGATGTGCCGGAGCAGATCGTACACAGCGGTAAAAGCTGGAGCATCGAAGCCAAAATGAAAAAAGGTATTGAATCTGACATCGCTAAAAAGTTGGTGAAGCAGATTAAAGACAGCAAAGCGAAGGTGCAGACGCAGATCCAAGGTGATGAACTACGGGTGACCGGTAAATCACGTGATGATTTGCAGAGTGTGATGGCGATTGTCCGTAAAGCCGATCTGGGCCAGCCGTTCCAGTTCAAGAACCTTCGCGACTAACTCGCAGGGGCCGAGTGTAAAACCATCGGCCCCTATTTGCTGCCCGCCTGTTAATTAAGTGGCTGCCGCGATTAGCTTCTCGATCTCGGCACGGTTAGTGACCTTACTGTCAATTTTTATGTAGGCACTTTTCTCTTCCGCCACGATAAACACCGCAGAAACTCCTGGTTGAGCCTTCAGCTGGCGCTCCAGCTCGCTTTTATCCAACGAATTTCCTTCCAGCGTAATGCGCAGGCTGCTGACATAGGGCGGTTCCTGCATGGTCAGGCTGACCAGTAGCCAGACGAAAGCCACCAGCGCCCCGACCAGGAATATGCTTTGTGCATCGATATGACCATACACCCAACCTCCCATGCCGCCGCCGATGGCCACGCCGAGAAACTGACTGGTGGAGTAGAGACCCATTGCCGTGCCTTTGTAGCCCGGAGGGGACTCTTTACTGACCAACGAAGGCAGGATGGCTTCCATCAGGTTAAAGCCAATAAAGAACAGCTGGACGCCAATCACCAGCGTCCAGAAATAGTTACCTGCACCCCACAGCACCACTTCAGCTACCAGAACCAGCGCCACGCAGCCGACAAATACCCGCTTCATGCGGCGTTTCACTTCGGCATAGATGATAAACGGCAGTACGGCGGCGAAAGCCACCAGCATGGTGACTAGGTAAACTTTCCAGTGCTCGGCGGCGGGCAGGCCGGCCTGCTCAAACTGGCCGGGCAGGGCAACGAAGCTCGACATCAGCAGGATGTGCAGGCAGAGAATACCGATATTCAGTTTGACCAGACGGCTGTTGGCCAGCACATCACGAATAGTGCCCTTCACAATGCCGGATTCGCGGTTTAGCACGTGGTTCGAAGCAGACGGAACCACCAATAGCGTGATAACAATGCCAGCGCTTGCCAGCAGGGCAATCATCCAGAACAGCGCATGCAGGCCGAGCGCGTTGGTAATAATCGGGCCAAGAACCATGGCAATCGCAAAGGTAATCCCGAAGCTGATGCCGATAAACGCCATCGCTTTGGTACGGTTCTGCTCGCGCGTCAGGTCGGACAGCAGCGCCATCACGGCAGCGGCAATGGCGCCGGATCCCTGTAATGCGCGGCCAAGGATTACCGCCCAGATTGAGGTGGTCATGGCGGCAATCACGCTGCCGATAACAAAGATCAGCAGGCCGCCAACGATGAGCGGCTTACGACCAATGTGGTCGGACAGCAGCCCGAATGGAATTTGAAAAATGGCCTGCGCTAAGCCGTAAATGCCAATAGCCAGTCCGATAAGTGCTTCACTTGCTCCCTGCAATGCCATGCCGTAAGTGGTGAGAACGGGTAATACCATAAACATTCCCAGCATGCGCAGGGAAAAAACCGTTCCTAAACCCCATGTCGCACGCAGCTCGACCGGGGTCATTTTATTATCGTTCATTGCTACCTCAATGCGGGGATACCCTTCATCTGGAAATCTTTGGGATGATTTTTGTCTATTTTAAGTGGCAGGAGAGGGCGGGTAAAACATTACTTTTAGAGCAGTGGTAACAAAAAGAAATGGCGCGAAATCGCGCCCTTAGTAGTGATGGTTCGTGCTGTTATCTGACCATCGTCAGCAGGTATTTTGATGCTGGGGTCATAAAATCAATGGACATCATCACGCTTAGCGCAGTGATTGCCACAATCGAGAACACAAACAGCTTACGTGCCCAGACATGATCGTTCTGAGTTTTGTAACCTGACAGTGCCATCCCCAGCCACCAGACACTCACGGCGGCTGCCACGACTAGATATTTGTAGCCCGCATAACCCACCAGCGTTAGCATCAGCGTGGCAACCATAAACGCTAGGATATAGAACGTAATATGTTTTTTCGCAACGGAGATACCTTTCACCACCGGCAGAACAGGGATGTTAGCTGCCTGGTAATCTTTAAAGCGGAAGATGGCAATCGCATAAGAATGCGGCATCTGCCACAGGCTAAAGATAGCCAGCAGGATCAACGCACCAGCATCAAACTGGTTTATTACGGCACAGTAACCAATGATCGGCGGCGCAGCGCCGGACAGGCTACCAACCAGCGTGCCGTATACGGAGTTGCGCTTCATGTACAGGCTGTATACGCCGACATAAACTACAAAGCCCATTACCGCCAGCCACATCGCCAGCGGATTCGCTCCGAAATACAACAGCGCAAAGCCAGCAATACCCAGAACGGTTGCATAAACCAGGCTTAATTTTGGAGAGATAAGGCCTTTTACCAACACCCGATTCTTGGTCCTCTCCATTTTTTTGTCGATATCACGGTCGATAAAATTGTTATAAACACAACCCGATGCGACCACAAGAGAAACACCGACTAAGGTGGAGACAAACAGGGCATGGTTAATGCTGCCTTTCGAAGCCAGCAGAAATCCCCCGATGACAGAAATTAAATTTCCGAAAATAATTCCTGGTTTTGTTACTTGCAGGTATTGCCTAATCATCACAGTAGCTCGGTTAGTGGCTCATCATGTTGTAATTGAGGTTCCACATGATCCATAGCGAGCCGACAACAACAATCAGGATGATAAGTGCTGCAAACACGATAGCAATCAGGTTCCAGCCTCCCTCGGACTTGCTGTCCAGATGCAGGAAGTACACCAAATGCACCAGTACCTGGACAACTGCACAGATGTGAACCACAGTAAGGATGGTGGCTTTAGAAGCGCCACCATCCATCACCATCCAGAATGGAATACCGGTCAGAATGACCGACAGGATAAAGCCGATCATATAAGATCTCACGCTACCATGAGAAGCGCCATGTTCAGTTGCAGGATGGCTCATTACATAACCCCCATCAGGTAAACAATGGTGAATACGCAGACCCAAACCACATCTAGGAAGTGCCAGAACAGGCTGAGGCACATGATACGGGTACGGTTAGTTGCGTTAAGATCACGAGTGGCAATCTGATACATCAGGACCAGCATCCAGATCAGGCCAGACGTCACGTGCAGACCGTGAGTTCCCACCAGCGTAAAGAAGGCAGACAGAAAGCCACTATGGTCAGGGCCGAAACCTTCTTTAATCAGGTGATGGAACTCATAGATTTCCATACCGATAAAGCCCAAGCCGAACAGGAAAGTTATCGCCAACCAGCCGATAACTGCACCTTTCTGCTCTTTGTTCAAGTTGATAACTGCAAAACCATAGGTAATAGAACTCGACAGAAGCAGGGCGGTTTCCACTAGGACGAACGGCAGTTTAAAGATATCTTTCCCTGCCGGGCCACCCACGGTGTTGTTTATCATCACACCATACGTCGCAAACAGCGTTGCGAAGATGATGCAGTCACTCATCAGGTAGATCCAGAAGCCAAATACTTTATTGGCTCCTGCATCGTGGTGTTCAGTCACAGTTTTAGTCGACATTTTTCAGACCTGCTTTGCTAATTTTGTCAAAGTGCTGATTCTCGATTTTTTGAATCTCAGCCACAGGAACGTAGTAATCCACGTCTTCGTCAAAGCTCTTGACGATCCAAGATACGATTATGCCCACGAATGACAGGCCTACCAGCCACCAGATATGCCAGATCGCTGCAAAACCAAAGACCACGCTGAAGAAACCAATTATTACACCAGTGCCGCTGTTCTTCGGCATGTGAATTTCTTCATAGTGAGCCGGCTGCTTATACGTTTCGCCTTTTTCCTTCATTTCCCAGAACGCATCGCGCTCGTGAATTTCAGGAACCACAGCAAAGTTATAGAACGGCGGTGGTGAAGAGGTTGCCCACTCCAAGGTACGCGCACCCCACGGATCACCGGTCACGTCACGCAGCTGTTCACGGTCACGGACCGAAACGTAGAATTGGGTAATCTGGCAGATAACGCCACAGGCAATAAGGCCAGCACCGCATGCAGCAACAACCAGCATTGGGTGGAACTGTGGATCGATATCCTGGCTAATACGACGGGTCATACCCATGAAGCCCAGTATGTACAGCGGCATAAAGGCAACGAAGAAGCCGATAATCCAGAACCAGAACGCAGGGATACCCCAAGTTTCATTCAGCTTGAAGCCGAATGCTTTCGGGAACCAGTAAGTCACACCAGCAAAGCAACCGAATACGACACCACCGATAATCACGTTATGGAAATGAGCAATCAGGAACAAACTGTTGTGCAGCACGAAGTCTGCACCTGGCACGGCCAGCAGAACCCCCGTCATACCACCTACAGAGAAGGTGACCAGGAAGCCGATGGTCCACAGCATGCAAGAGTGCATCTGAATGCAACCCTGATACATGGTGAACAGCCAGTTGAAGATTTTAACCCCGGTAGGAATGGCGATGATCATCGTCATAATACCGAAGAAGGCGTTGACGTTGGCACCCGCACCCATAGTGAAAAAGTGGTGCAGCCACACGATAAAGGACAGGACGGTAATAACCACCGTTGCCCATACCAGTGAGGTGTAACCAAACAGACGCTTTTTTGAGAAGGTAGCAACAACTTCCGAGAACACACCGAAGACCGGCAGAACCAAGATGTAAACTTCCGGATGACCCCAAACCCAAATCAGGTTGACGTACATCATCATGTTGCCGCCCATATCATTGGTAAAGAAATGGAAACCCAAATAACGGTCAAGGGTCAGCAGAGCCAGCGTTACGGTCAGAACTGGGAACGCAGCGATAATCAGCACGTTAGTACACAGGGAAGCCCAGGTGAACACCGGCATTTTGAACATGGTCATGCTAGGCGCACGCATCTTCATGATGGTCACGAAGAAGTTGATACCTGTCAGGGTCGTACCAATACCGGAGAGCTGTAGACTCCATATCCAGTAGTCAACACCGACCCCCGGACTGTATTCCACCTCCGAAAGTGGTGGATAAGCTAGCCAGCCGGTCTGAGCGAATTCTCCCACGCCCAGTGACAGGTTAACCAGCACCACACCGACAGCCGTGAACCAGAAGCTCAGGTTATTCAGGAACGGGAAGGCCACGTCGCGTGCGCCAATCTGCAGAGGAACAGTGATGTTCATCAGACCAACAACAAACGGCATCGCTACGAAAAAGATCATAATCACGCCGTGGGCGGTGAAGATCTGGTCGTAGTGGTGCGGTGGCAGAATGCCAGCTTCACCCGCAGAAGCGAGTACCTGCTGAGTACGCATCATTACTGCATCGGCAAAGCCGCGCAGCAGCATGACGAAAGCCATGATGATGTACATGATACCGAGTTTTTTATGGTCAACTGAGGTCAGCCACTCGGTCCACAGGTATTTCCATTTACCGAAGTAAGTCAGAGCGGCGACAAGCGCCAAACCGCTCAGGATGATAGCGGCAACCGTAACCATGATAATGGGTTCATGATACGGCACTGCATCCAGTGTTAATTTTCCTAACATCGTATTATTCCTCGGCTCTTGCTTTAGCGGTGTTGCTCATATCCATATCTTCACGGCCTTCGCCGTGATTCATCTTGAACTGACCAATGATGTCCTGGAACAGTTCAGGTTTTACACTTGAGAAGAATTCCACCAGGTGATTTTCGCTAGGCGCAGCCAGCTTTTTAAAATCATCCATCGTAGTGAGGGTATCTGGAGACTGCTTAGCTTTGGCAACCCACTGATCGAAACTCGCTTCGTCAGGGGTAGCAATCGCCTTGAACTTCATACCAGAGAAACCACGACCACTGAAGTTGGAGGAAATACCATCAAAAGTGCCGGCTTCATTCGCAATTAGATGCAGTTTAGTTTGCATGCCCGCCATAGCGTAAATCTGGCTACCGAGGGTTGGAATAAAGAAGGAGTTCATTACGGTGTTTGAAGTAATTTTGAAGCTGACCAGGCGGTTAACCGGGAAAACAATCTGGTTCACGGTGGCGATACCCTGCTCTGGGTAGATGAACAACCATTTCCAGTCAAGTGACACAACTTCAATCAATACAGGCTTAGCCTCCGACGCCAGTGGCTTGCTCGGCTCCAGCGCGTGGGTTGATTTCCACGTCAGAATACCAATGAAGACAATGATCAAGATCGGCACAGTCCAGACCACGGCTTCCACTTTGTTCGAGTGGGACCAGTTAGGGCTGTATTTTGCATTAGTATTCGATGCCCGATATTTCCAAGCGAACACTATGGCCATTAAGACTGCCGGAATAACGACGATCATCATCAGGCTAAAGGCCGTCAAAATCAGCGAGCGTTGATCCATTGCAACCTGTCCTTTGGGACTTAATAACGCACTATCACAACCACTTGACAAAACTATGCTTGCGATTAATGACAAAATCCCCAAACTTTTATTGTATTTCCTGAGTCTCATTTAACGACCTCAATGACAAGGGCTCTATTGTCGTTTAAGTGTGGCCGCATTTTACGGAAAGGTTTCAGTACTGTAAACCTGCAACAGGTTGTGTCAGCGGCGTGTTGACACCTTTTGCAAACGCTGTCACATATGTTGCCGTAGGTGACAAAATATAAATGCTGGCAAAGGGTTGGCGCTAATATAACAAAATCCGATGAAAAATTTCTACAGAAATTGTATCTGCTATAACCAGCCATTTAATGCACCAATTGTTTAACAAAAAACGCATCATTTTAGCGATATAAATTAACTTAAAATAATTACTCACCGGGTTTTAATCCCTGAAAATGGAAGGCCGGATGAGAGCGATTTTTTTGAGCGTATTAATAAATAGGAAAAATAATATTCTCGCGAAGCTATCAGTATCGCTGATGGGTTTACTCGGGTCTGGCACCCGGATGGTCAACAGCCGATCCAAGGTTTGTTAACTCATTGTTGTTCGGATTATTTTATTAATATTTCTCGCTTCAGGCAAAAAACACTACAAATTTAACTTTCTGTGCGTTTTACGCAGCGAGAGGAAATCCAGCAGGGTTCCGCACACAATGCCCGCCAGCAACAGCACGATTCCACCTTCGAACAGAGCAGAACTGATGCTCTGTAACGCCAGCCAGCCCAGTGCATTCACCGCCAGCATCAGCAGCCACATTATCAGTAGTGCACAGCCAGCGATCAGCCCGCGCACCGCCCAGCGATACCCTGAAGGGTAGTCTGTGCGCGGCAGATAATTAGCATTATTCTGCGCATATTCCAGCGTGGTTCGGCACCCGAACAGCAGTAACAGACCGGGTAGCGCGGCAATCACCGAGAATGCATAGAAGGTAGGCCAGTCCCAGCTTTCGACAAACCACCCCGCTACCGGCCCGACATACACCCGCCCAACGGCAGAGAGGGCAGAAAGCAGCGCGAACTGGGTGGCGGAAAATGACTTATTGCACAGCGTCATCAGTAAAGCGATAAAGGCCGCTGTGCCCATTCCGCCGCACAGGTTTTCAACAAACACCGCAACAGCCATGCTGTAGAGATGTTTGTCGGTTACCGAAAGTACCCAGTAACTGAGGTTTGAAACCGCCTGGAAAATGCCAAACAGCAACAGGGCACGGAACAGGCTAAGCCGCTGCATCAGAACGCCACCAGCCAGTGCGCCAATAATGGTCGCGATCAGCACCAGCGTTTTATTCACCAGCCCAATGTCGCCGGCATCAAAGCCAACTCCGCGGATCAGGAAGATAGTCGTCAGGCTGGCTGCGAAGGCATCCCCGAGCTTGTAGAACACAATCAACGACAGGATCAGCCAAGCATTATTACGGTTAAAGAAGTCGCGTAGGGGAGCGATGACCGCTTCTTCCAGCGTATTAGGCCGGGCAATGCTGCGATCTGGCTCTTTTGCCAGCAGCGTGGCAATTACGCCGGGCACCATCATCGCTGCCATCAGCCACCAGATCGCCTGCCAGCCGAGGTAACGCTCTGCCAGCCACAACGCCAGACCGCCAGAAACCAACATCGCCAGCCGGTAGCCCAGTACGCTCATTGCCGCACCGTTACCGCGTTCGGCGGTGGAGAGCACGTCGGTTTTCCAGGCATCAAAAACGATATCCTGGGAGGCCGAGCAGAACGCCACCAGCACCGCCAGCGCAGTCAGCATGGTCAGGTTACGCGAGGGCTGCATAAAGCCCATCAGCACAATGCCGACAATCAACAGCAGCTGCGTCAGTAATAGCCATCCACGCCTGCGCCCGAGAAACGGCGGCTTGTAGCGGTCCATCAGCGGGGACCAGAAGAACTTAAAGACATAGGCCTGACCGACGAGTGAAAAGAAGCCGATGGTTTTGATATCGAGATTTTCAACCACCATCCACGCCTGCAGCGTGCCGGATGTCAGAGCTAGCGGGAGGCCGGAGGCGAAACCGAGTAATAGAAGGAGGGCAGAATTGCGCCGGGTGAAGATCTGTAAATAGTTATTGGACATACGGACCTTAAATCTGGCCCGGCTTCCTGCCGGGCCAAGGGGGGATTAACGTGCGTTCTGCTTAATGAATTCGCTCACACTGGTATCCTGCGCCATATCAGCAATCACGTCGCCCAGACTCTGGTTTACGACATTAATAATTTTCTGGTTGGTGGCCGAGAAGGCCCCTTCAACACTGTTAGCCTGACGGTAGTTCTTGACCTGCTTGCTGCCGTTTTTCGCGGTGGCAATGATCGAGATATCCGCTTTGGTCGTAATGCTGTAACGCACGTTGCCTTGGAGGACATCGGCATACAGACCGTTAACAACGATCTGCAGGTCAACCGCGCCGTTAGGGCCGATCATATAACCACGGGCCGTCATTTGTTTTTCCAGCGTTTCCTGCAGCAGGAAGCGAAGATCGCGTGATGGCGTCAAGGTGATGAGCTGGCCGTCGCGGTTAACCTTTGCCAGTGTCTGATCGCTGCGCTGATCGGCACCGTTGATACTGACGGTAATGCCCATCAGGCTTGGGTCGCGCTGCGGCAGCTGAATTTTAGGTGATACATCAAGCGTGTTGCTGTTACTCGCACAGCCAGCCAGAATAAATGTGGCCAGCAGAGGGAAAAATAATTTTTTTAACATGCTTATTATCTCAATAACGTGAGTAGTATTGCTGACAAAACTACGCTCATCATAACATCGCCAGTAGCCAGTGGAAGCCCTGATAGCGCGTAAATTCATCGCGTTGCGGATTTTTCAGACATCTGAACGCGTGAGTCTTTGACCTCCGAAGCCGCGTTAGGTTTCTTTGTGTAGTGGCACACTGATACTGGCCACCTGATCGGAAGGTGATATTCTCACCTTCCCAACACCACAGGTGACCCAATGGCTAAACATTTCACGCCAGAATTTAAGCTCGAAGCGGCGAAGTTAGTTGTCGACCACGGCTATACCTACGTTAAGGCCGCAGAGGCAGTTAACGTAAGCCATTCGGCTATCCCCCGTTGGGTGAATAAGCTGCGACTTGAGCGCCAGGGGAAAACGCCCGCCGGGCTTCCTCTGACGCCAGAACAGCTCGAGCTGCGTGAGGCGAGGAAGAAAATACAACGCCTTGAAATGGAGAACGAAATCCTAAAAAAGGCTACGGCGCTCTTAATGTCGGACGCACTCAACGGTTCACGGTAGTCGACAGGCTAAGAGCGAGGTATCCGGTCGCTGCGTTGTGCCAGACTTTTG
>NZ_MAYS01000329.1 GCF_001756855.1 Candidatus Erwinia dacicola
AGGCCAGCGGTGACCAGTGCTGCCCGTTATTACGCTCCGGCAGACTGCGGTGTGGGCGATTATTGTGCCGCTCTATCTGGCGCTCAATCTCTGCAACCAGCTGCTCCATTGTCAGCACCTTACGCATAGCCGCAGCCTAAACCTCATTCAGTTGCTTACCTTTCTCCAGGGCATTAACCGCCGAATCCACCGTCTTGCGGTACTTACGTTGCGCCTCCCGGTCACCAGATTTACCCACCCAGGAGCCAAAGGCCATCGCGGCACGCTTCGGTATTTCCTGGTTAAGGCGCTCTATAATACCGCGCCCCTGTGGATTACCCGGAATACCGGTAGGGTGCTCAATACCGAGGCGGGAGAAAATACCGATAATATCGGCATCAAAAACCGCATTCTTTTCACCGCCGCCGTTATCGGAGTAATACATCAGCGGTACGCCATAGCGAGATACTGCGTTGCGGATGGCATCGCCTACGGCGACCTGGCTCTCGGACATGGCCAGACTCCAGCCCACCACCACGCGGGTGCGGGCGTCAATTACCAGCGTAATCTCAGGCCGGAACGGCTTGCCCGTTTCGGGGTTAATCACTTCCATCTTCATGCCGTGGCCATCGCCGACCCACACGCCGTTAACCGGAATAACAGACCAGTCGCGGCGCACGAACGGCAGATACTTATTGTAGTCGGAGCCGGTTGCACGTCCGCGCTCACGCTCGGCAACAGGCAGCTTGTCCAGCGCATAGCGCACTGTATCGACCTTCGGTAGCATGGATAACATAATGTCGTTGTCCCCGTATTGCTCAATCCACCACTTCGCAAACTTCTCGTATGCCATCATGACGGTGGGTTTATTGGTATCGCGCCAGAAGCGCATGAAGTCCGGCATCCAGGAGTACTGGAATACCTCTTTTTTACTGACCTTCCCCGGTGCCAGCAGAGCCATACGCTCGCCCACCGTATTCGCAGCCATCCAGGTTGACAGCCAGCGCTGAAGCGTTGGCACGCTGACCCCGGCGCGGGTGGCACCCTTGCGGGCGTTGGCGATATCGGCGGCCCGCTGCACATAATC
>NZ_MAYS01000330.1 GCF_001756855.1 Candidatus Erwinia dacicola
ATACCCTGATTACCGATAGCACTGGCGTGAACCACACCCCGCGCCAGCTTGAACATGCGACGGTAATTACCCGTTGAATATTTGAGAAACGCCTCGGCAACGCCCGGCACTGAGATAACGTCACCGCCATCTTCATCCGGCAGCAGGCTAGCGAGGATGGTATTGAAGTCCTCAACCTCGGACTTGCTCTTGTGGGCCTCAAGGTCTAACGCCATACCCACGCGGCTGTAGAGCTGCGCAAACTCACCGCGAGACCCCTTGAGGTTAATCAGCAGGCGAGGCATGCCCGCCAGCACAATGGCAACGCCAGAACGGTCGTAGATACGGCGCAGGACTTCCAGTGCGCGGTATGGCAGCAGCTCGGCCTCATCCACCAGGACAACCCAGCCAGTGCCCGTCAGCGCCTGTATACACTCTTCGCTTAACTCATGGATATTGCCGCTCTTCTTCACGCCGAGACGGGCGCACAGCTCCTGCAGCAGCACTTTGGCGGTGTAGTCGGGGTCGGCCTCAATCAGGATCGCGCCCTTATTCATCTCCACATAGCGCTTCAGCGCCATCGTTTTGCCCATACCTGCCGGGCCATAAATAACGCCGATATCGCTGTCCATATGGGTATTGCTGATTAAACCCAGCGCCAGCCCGGCCAGCTGGGTCTGAACAAAGGATTCTTTAACTTCACGGCGGCGGGCGCGCTCTTCCTCGCGGCTGATAAAGTCAGCGATAGCCGACTCGACGTTACTGATATTGCCGTTATAGACGCCTTTCAGATGCTGAAAAATAACTGCTGTGCTCAGACCTGTTTTAGTGGCTACTTTTTTTGAGTGTAGCCAGTCCCCTCCAGCAAGTGGATTAATTTATCTTTGATGTTCATTTAAATAACCTTATTGATGATTACTGGCTTTCTTTAAATCGCTTTCAAATTCCGATTCGAATAAATAAACCTTTTCAGGTTCGTTATTATCCCGCACCGGGGCAAACATCGTGACGTCAATCTCAGGCCGTTGTTCAAGCGCTGGCCGCAGCTCTTCCTGCTTGCGACGCACCTTGTCTTCCAGGTTCTTAACGCTGCGTTTAACACGCTTCTCTTTAAGCTGCTCGATACGGGCTTTCGGGAATGCGTCGACCTTATTACCGTTCCAGATAGCGTCACATATCCATGAGCCGTCCATACGCCGCACGATAACACTGTGGGGGTCATGAATATCAAAGCAGACGCGAACCTCTTCGCCTTCGACGCTGGCCAGTTCCGTGCTGAAATAGATATTTTTAAACAATTTTATCTCGCCGCGTCTGGCCGTACAAATCTGCTCTGGCCGGAACATTTCATGCAGTTCCGAGCTGGTCAGGAACTGAATTTCCTCCTGCTCCTGCTTAATAACGTGGTTACGGTAGGCCAGCGGCGACCAGTGTTGCCCGTTGTTACGCTCCGGCAGTGCGGTGTGGACGATTATTTTGCCGCTCTATCTGGCGCTCAATCTCAGCGACCAGCTGCTCCATCGTCGGCACCTTGCGCATGGACGTGGCCTGCACATCATTCAGCGACCGGCCTTTTTCCAGCGCATTGACCGCTGAATCCACCGCCTTGCGGTACTTGCGTTGCGCCTCCCGGTCACCAGATTTACCCACCCAGGAGCCAAAGGCCATCGCCGCTCGCTTAGGTATTTCCTGGTTAAGGCGTTCGATAATCCCGCGCCCCTGTGGATTACCCGGAATACCGGTGGGGTGCTCAATACCGAGGCGGGAGAAAATACCGGTAATATCGGCATCAAATACGGCGTTTTTCTCACCGCCACCGTTATCGGAGTAATACATCAGCGGTACGCCATAGCGTGACACTGCGTTACGGATGGCATCGCCTACGGCGACCTGGCTCTCGGACATGGCCAGACTCCAGCCGACCACCACGCGGGTGCGGGCGTCGATCACCAGCGTAATCTCAGGCCGGAACGGCTTGCCCGTCTCAGGGTTAATCACTTCCATCTTCATGCCGTGGCCATCGCCGACCCATACGCCATTAACCGGGATAACAGACCAGTCGCGGCGCACGAACGGCAGATACTTCTTGTAATCGGAGCCGGTTGCACGTCCGCGCTCGCGCTCGGCTACGGGCAGCTTGTCCAGTGCATAGCGCACTGTATCGACCTTCGGTAGCATGGATAACATGATCTCGTTGTCTCCGTACTGTTCAACCGACCACTTCGCAAACTTCTCGTACGCCATCATGACGGTGGGTTTGTTGGTATCGCGCCAGAAGCGCATAAAGTCCGGCATCCATGAATACTGGAACACCTCTTTTTTGCTGACCTTACCCGGTGCCAGCAGCGCCATGCGTTCACCCACCGTATCCGCCGCCATCCAGGCTGACAGCCAGCGCTGAAGCGTTGGCACGCTGACCCCGGCGCGGGTGGCACCCTTGCGGGCGTTGGCGATATCGGCGGCCCGCTGCACATAATCTGGCAGCGTCCCGGCGACAGAAGCGTCGGCAATAAACTCGACCGCCTGTTTGCGCTTCATGCTGAGACCGCCGTTTTCGCTGTTGTCCATAAGGCGTAACACCTCCTGAACCAGCACCATCCGCGCATCGCCGACTGCTTTCTGGCTGTCGGTCAGCTCGTGCAGCTTCTTCTCCTGCAGGGCCGGACATTTACGATATAACGCCAGCTCGCGCTGCACTTTCTCGCCACCGGCTCCCGTGACCAGCTCACTGGTGGTGGTCGCCCTGGCCGGAAGGGAAGCAGACTGTGCCAGCAGCTGACG
>NZ_MAYS01000331.1 GCF_001756855.1 Candidatus Erwinia dacicola
AGCGGCCACGCGCTCAAGGATATAGGGCTTGAACGGGTCAAGCTTGCAGGGTCTGGGTGCGCGAGGCTTGTAGCGGATATCCGCTACGAGCAGCGGGCTACGGATATATCTGCGAACGGTCTCACAAGAGCATGAAAGCTGGCGCGCGATGGCGCGTATCGACATGCCCTGACGGTGTAAAACACTCATCTCCACTCTGGTCTCCAATGTCATCATTGGCAGTGCCTTAAAACTGCCATTTTTACCCTGGGTGGGTCAGATTTACATCGGCAGGTGGGCCAGTTTTACATCGGTAGCGACACTTTAAAGGCAGAGGCAGCACCACGCCGATCAATCTGGCGCAGATGTTCCGCTATGACATGCTGTCCAGTGGCGTCGGCAACATCATAATGCCGTTCCAGACGCGCTATATCCAGACCGCTGATGCGGTGACGCCCGGCCCGACCAACAGTAAGCTTATGTTTACGGTCGGCTATTACTGATACTGTGTTGTAAGTCCGTTTGGTGGCTCTTTACACCTCCCTAGTCACGGTTCCGCAAGATGCCGTGACATTTTTTAGCGCCCTCCTTAGCCCGCCCGCCATTGATTTTCACCTCTGTTACCCTCATGTTAACCAGATTACCCGTACAACGATTAAAGGACTGCGCTATGACCAATCCGTTACTCTCTTCTTTTAAGCTTCCGCCTTTTTCCGCCATCAAACCTGAACATGTGGTGCCCGCCGTAACCCAAGCACTGGATGAGTGCCGCGCCACGGCGGAAAAAGTGGTGGCGCAGGGCGCACCATACAGCTGGGATAACCTAGTGCAGCCGCTGGCGGAAGTCGACGACCGTTTAAGCTGCCTGTTCTCCCCGATCAGCCACCTGAACTCGGTGAAAAACAGCCCGGAACTGCGCCAGGCCTATGAGCAGACGCTGCCGCTGCTGTCCGAGTACAGCACTTGGGTCGGCCAGCATGAAGGGCTGTACCAGGCGTATCGCGACCTGAAAGCGGGTGCAAACTTTGCCGCGCTGGACACCGCACAGAAGAAAGCGGTGGATAATGCGCTGCGCGACTTCGAGCTGTCCGGCATTGGCCTGTCGAAAGAGAAGCAGCAGCGCTACGGGGAAATCGCCGCGCGCCTGTCCGAGCTGGGCTCGATCTACAGCAACAACGTGCTCGACGCCACCATGGGCTGGAGCAAGCTGATTAGCGATGAGAGCGAACTGTCCGGTATGCCGGAAAGCGCGCTGGCTGCGGCGAAAGCCCAAGCCGAAGCGAAAGAGCAAGAGGGCTGGCTGCTGACGCTGGATATCCCGAGCTACCTGCCGATTATGACCTACTGCGACAACCAAGCGCTGCGCGAAGAACTGTATCGCGCTTACTTGACCCGCGCCTCCGACCAAGGGCCAAACGCTGGGAAGTGGGACAACAGCGAAGTGATGGCGGAAGAGCTGGCGCTGCGCCACGAGCTCGCCCAGCTGCTGGGCTTTGACTCTTACGCCGATAAATCGCTGGCGACCAAAATGGCCGAAAGCCCTGCGCAGGTCACCGACTTCCTGACCGATCTGGCCAAGCGGGCGCGCCCGCAGGCGGAGCAGGAGCTGGCCCAGCTGCGCTCCTTTGCCAAAAAAGAGCACGGCGTCGACGACCTGCAGCCGTGGGACCTGACCTACTACGGCGAGAAGCAAAAGCAGCATCTCTACTCCATCACCGATGAGCAGCTGCGCCCGTACTTTCCGGCCCAGCGCGTGCTGAACGGCCTGTTTGAAGTGGTGAACCGCATATACGGCATCACTGCCAAAGAGCGCACCGATGTGGATGTCTATCACCCGGACGTGCGCTTCTTCGACCTGTTTGACGAAAGCGGCGAGCTGCGCGGCAGCTTCTACCTCGACCTGTATGCGCGTGAGCACAAGCGCAGCGGGGCGTGGATGGATGACTGCGTGGGACAGATGCGTAAAGCTGACGGTACCTTGCAGAAACCTGTTGCCTACCTGACCTGTAACTTCAACCGTCCGGTGAGCAACAAGCCTGCGCTGTTTACCCACAACGAAGTGACCACGCTGTTCCACGAGTTCGGCCACGGTCTGCATCATATGCTGACGCGCATTGAAACCCCTGGCGTATCCGGTATCAGCGGCGTGCCGTGGGATGCGGTCGAACTGCCAAGCCAGTTTATGGAGAACTGGTGCTGGAAGCCGGAAGCGTTGGCGTTTATCTCCGGTCATTACGAGACTAACGAACCGCTGCCGCGCGAGCTGCTGGACAAAATGCTGGCGGCGAAGAACTACCAAGCGGCGCTGTTTATCCTGCGTCAGCTGGAGTTCGGCCTGTTCGACTTACGTCTGCACACCGAGTTTGACTCGGCGAAAGGCACGCAGATCCTGCCGATGCTGAAAGAGATTAAAAAGTTGGTGTCGGTGATGCCAGGGCCAGAGTGGGGCCGCTTCCCGCACACCTTCAGCCACATCTTCGCCGGCGGCTACGCAGCGGGTTACTACAGCTACCTGTGGGCCGACGTACTGGCGGCAGACGCATACTCGCGCTTCGAAGAGGAGGGGATCTTCAACCGTGAGACCGGTCAGTCGTTCCTCGACAACATTCTGACGCGCGGCGGTTCCGAAGAGCCAATGGCGCTATTCCGCCGCTTCCGTGGCCGCGAGCCGCAGCTGGATGCAATGCTGGCACACTACGGTATTACTGAGCAGGGCTGATATTAGGTGAACATCTGTTTGTTAGATGAAACGGGTGCCGGAGACGGCACCTTATCTGTTTTAGCTGCCTGCTGGCAGCTGGTGCATGATGAAAACGCGTCGATGACGCTGGTTATGACGCCGGAACATCTGGAGCTGCGCAAGCGCGATGAGCCAAAGCTCGGCGGCATCTTTGTTGATTTTGTCGGCGGGGCGATGGCGCACCGCCGCAAGTTTGGCGGCGGTCATGGTGAAGCGGTGGCGAAAGCCGTCGGCATCAAGAGTGGCTATCTGCCGGACGTGGTGGATGCCACGGCGGGGCTGGGGCGCGATGCGTTTGTACTGGCCGCTGTGGGCTGCCGCGTGCGCATGCTGGAGCGTAATCCGGTGGTTGCTGCCCTGCTGGATGATAGCCTAGCGCGCGGCTATGCCGATGCAGAGATTGGCCCGTGGCTGCGCGAGCGGCTGACGCTACTGCACGCTTCGAGCCTGACGGCGTTGACCGATATTACGCCCCGCCCGCAGGTGGTGTATCTCGACCCGATGTTTCCGCACAAGCAGAAAAGCGCGCTGGTAAAGAAAGAGATGCGGGTGTTTCAGTCGCTAGTGGGGCCGGACCTAGATGCCGATAGCCTGCTGGAGCCAGCGCGGATGCTGGCGACTAAGCGCATAGTGGTGAAACGCCCAGATTATGCACCGCCGCTTGCGGACGTTGCCACGCCGAACGCGGTGGTCACCAAGGGGCACCGTTTCGATATTTATGCACCCATCACCCCGTGGGGGTGATATATGCCTCGCCCCTACGGGATGAACAACGGATATGACGTTACTCTTCGTCGCGCAGCGGCACAATCAGCATATCGATGTGCACGGTATTGATCAGCTGGCGCGCGGAAGACATCAGCTTGCTCCAGAAATCCTGATGATGGCCGCAAACTACTAAATCTACCTGATACTTCTTAATCGCATCGACCAGCACTTGGCCCAAGTCACCGCTGCCGCTCAGGGTTTCGACAATCGGGCAGCCAGCACGGTTCGACAGCTCGGTCAGCGCGCTGTGCGTCTCTTTAGAGATACGCTTCTGCATATCACCCAGATTGACGTCGATCAGCCCAGTATACAAGTCAGAGTAATTCACATCAACGTGGATCAGTGAAACTTTGGCATCATAAGGGCGAGCTATAGATACCGCTCTGTCGACCAGCAGTTTGCTTTCGGGGGACAGATCGACAGCAGTCAAAATGTGTTTGTAAGCCATATGAATACTCCTTTTCGCGTAAGCGCCTGCCACAGAGTATAGCAAAAATTGTTAATAAATGTTGTGGCAGCCGACGGGGTTTGGGTGGGCGATCAATATGAGATTTTTGGTAATGCATCCAATTAGTAGAACATGTGCTTTTCGATGAATGAGCCGATAACTTTTTCGTGGACCTCGATGGAACGTGAAAAGCAAATCGTTTTGCGGGCCAGACGCTTAATACGGGTGCGAAGTGTCAGGGTGTTACGCTCAATGCGTTGCGTAAAAATTTTGCCCATCAGGTGCTTCTCCTTCGGCACTTCTCTGGCATAGCCGCCCCAGCGAAATAAAACTGTAGTGGTCAACTAATACTGGCCACAGCATTAGACTGTAAGTAGTACAGCCGCTCAGATTCGTTGGGCGTTAGACTGCCGTTATACCAGTGGGGCCTGATAGCGCTGTAATATCCCGTTATATAGCGGATTATCGCGCCCTGGGCTTCGCTGAAGCTGTTATAGCCCTTCGTCGGCACCCATTCGGTCTTC
>NZ_MAYS01000332.1 GCF_001756855.1 Candidatus Erwinia dacicola
AGATCTTTGCAATAGTGCCCTTATTTTCGTGACTAGTCTTAAACATAATTCTAAGCCTACCTCTTATTTTAAGAGGGGCAAAGCGTCTGGAGATTCAGGGGGCCAGTCTAGCATTAGCCTGCTCGCCGAACTGTTTATCAACGTTGTCATGGTGTTTTGTTGCCATTACGAGAAGCTTCCTTGTTATGCCAGCGATGGCGGATGGGCGTTAAATTCTACCAGCAGCGGGTTGTGATCTGAGGCGCGGGTGATCAGTACAGAAGCTTCTGCCACCCCTATTCCACGATAAAAAACGAAATCCAGCGGACGCCCAAAGGCTTTACGCCGGTGATCGTCCGTGAAACGTACCTCACGAAGCCCCATTTCGCGTGAAAAACGATACAGGGCATTAATCCGTTGAGGGCTCCATGCATTAAAATCGCCGGCCATGATCACTGGACCCTGATGGTGAAAGATCTGCTCACCGATCGGCCCTAGCTGTTTGCTGTAAACATCGATACCGAGGCTGAAGTTCACCGCGTGGATATTAACCACCATCAGCATTTGTCCACTGAGCAAGGGGTATGCGGTGACCAGCGCTGACTTGGAAAGGCGCAGCAGGGGTTCACGCTCGCGCAGCGGGCAGCAATAGACCGGATGAGCTGAAGCCAGCGTCATGACGCCAGAAGGGTGCTGAGGCAGAACAAAAGCGGGAACCTGGTCGGCCGCTAGGTAATTGGTGGTAGCGAAACGCACCAGCTCAGGCGTCGTTTGTGCCTCCTGCAGTAGAACTAGGTGCGCATCTTTGCCGAAATTTTGTAATACCGAGAGCCACTCTGCGCGCTGCTGCTTAAAAATATTCCACACCAGTACCTTCAGGGTGGATTCGGTCGTCAACGGCGCACCGGACGGTAATGCCTGACCGACATGCAGCATTGCCCCTGGCGGAAATATTTGTTCCGCTGGCTGCCCTGCTACGTATCTCATGGCATATGTTTTTTTCCGCACGTTACCGCCTGTACTTATTACTGCTGAATGAGCTTACCGTCTATCAGTTATAGGGACTTTACTGCGTACTTTCAATCGGAGGAGGGTAATTCAGACGGGATTGTAGGTAAGGAAATGCAAATAAGAATTGAAATACAAAGAGCCTGTACACGAGATTGTGTAGTAGCCTGATTTTGATATGTTCAATTCAACATCAAAAACAGGTTAAATTATGGACGTAAAACAGTTACAGGCTTTGGCTAATAAACTGGCCAAAAATCTCAAAACCCCAGAGGATCTCAATCAGTTCGATCGGCTGCTGAAAAAGTCAGTGTGGAAGCCACCCTCAATGCCGAAATGATTTACCATCTCGGGTACGATAAAAACCAGCCTAGGACCAGTAGCAATGCCCGTAATGGTTACTCGACAAAGACGGTAGCCAGCAGTGGTGGCCCACTGGAACTGCGGACCCCACGCGATCGTGACGGTACCTTCGAACCGCAAACGGTGAAGAAAAATCAGACCCGTATTACCGGGATGGACAACCAGATCCTGTCGCTGTATGTCAAAGGCATGACCCCCCGGGAAATCGTCGCCGCGTTCAAGGAACTGTACGATGCGGATGTCTCTCCGGCGCTGGTCTCGAAGGTGACGGATGCGGTGATGGAGCAGGTCGTGGAGTGGCAGAATCGCCCTCTAGACACCATCTACCCTATTGTTTATCTGGACTGTATTGTCCTGAAGGTACGTCAGGATAGCGGCACTGTTGCAAAGAT
>NZ_MAYS01000333.1 GCF_001756855.1 Candidatus Erwinia dacicola
TTCGAACTTGAATCCGCCTACTAAGTTAATTAAGCTGCCGTTGAAGCAGATTTCTTCGGCAGAGTGAGGATTGCCCGCTCGTTCTCATGTAACATACCGGACACATCAGCATAATGATGTGCCTTTTTTATGTTTCAATGACAAACGCGCAATGCGGTTGTCTACAAAGTGCAACTCCATTGAGTTGCCGCAGCGCATCGGCGTAGTCCATCCCTACAGGGATGATAAGCGCAGGGTTTTACATTCATATTACAGCGGAGTGTTGTCACACCATGATGGACAATTTACGCGCATCGTCGAACAATGTCGTGTTCAAAGTTTTACTGGGTCTGATTATCCTTTCCTTCGTCCTCACTGGCGTTGGCGGTTATCTGACGGGCAGTAACGGTGATTACGCCGCGAAAGTGAACGGTCAGGAAATCAGCCGTGCTCAGCTTGAGCGTGCCTTTAGCAGTGAACGTTCTCGTCAGCAGCAGATGCTAGGCGAGCAGTTCTCTCAATTGGCAGGCAATGAAGGCTACATGCAGCAGATCCGCCGGCAGTCGCTGTCGAAGCTGATTGATGAGCAGCTGCTCGACCAGTACGCGAAAGATATTGGCCTTGCGATTAGCGATGACCAGATTAAACAGGCGATCTTTACCCAGCCCGCTTTCCAGACCAACGGTAAATTTGATAATACTAAATACCTTAGCATGATCGGCAACTTGGGCTTCTTCTCCGATCAGTATGCGGAAGCGCTGCGTAAGCAGCTGACCACTCAGCAACTGATCCAGTCCGTTACCGGTACGGATTTTGTGCTGGGTAACGAAGCGGACTCTTTGGCAGCGCTAGTAGCTCAGCAGCGTCTGGTGCGTGAAGTGACGATTAACGTCAACGCACTGGCGGCAAAGCAGAGCGTGACTCCGGAAGAGATTAGCAACTACTACCAGCAGCATAAGAATGAGTTTATGTCGCCGGAGCAGTTCCGCGTCAGCTACATCAAGCTGGATGCAGCCAGCATGCAGCAGCCGGTCAGCGAATCGGATATCCAGAGCTGGTACGATCAACGTCAGCAGGACTACACGCAGCCGCAGCGCGATCGCTACAGCATCATTCAAACCAAAACCGAAACTGAAGCACAGTCGGTACTGGACGCGCTGAAAAAAGGCGGTGACTTCGCCGCACTGGCGAAAGAGAAATCCGCTGACCCAATATCTGCGCGTAACGGCGGCGACATAGGCTGGCTTGAGCCGGATATTACGCCGGACGAGCTGAAAGGCGCAGGCCTGAAAGAAACAGGCCAGCTATCTGAGATAATCAAATCTTCCGTGGGCTTCATTATTGCCCGTCTGGATGACATTCAGCCGCAAAAAGTTAAAGCGCTGGCTGAAGTGCACGACGACATCGCGGCGAAAGTGAAGCGGGAAAAAGCCATCGATGCCTATTACAAACTGCAGATCAAAGTCAACGATGCTGCCAGCAATGACAACGAGTCACTGGCCAGTGCAGAGCAGGTTGCGGGCGTGAAAGCGGTTGAAACCAGCTGGTTTAGTCACAACAACGTGCCTGCCGAGCTGAATTTCAAAGCGGTGCAGGATGCTATCTTCAATGGTAGTCTGGTTGGTCAGGGCGGTACTCCGGACAGTAACTCGGACATTATTACCGTCGATGGCGACCGGGCCTTCGTACTGCGCATCAGCGAACACAAACCGGAAGCAGAAAAACCGCTGGCTGAGGTTAGCGCGCAGATTACCGATACCCTAAAGCAGCAGAAAACCCAGCAGCAGGCAAAAGCTTGGGCAGAGAAACTGCTGGCCGAGCTGAAAGCAGGTAAAGGCGATGAAGCGCTGAAAGCGGCCGGTCTGACCTTCGGTACTCAGCAGACGCTGGCACATACCGGTCAGGATGCTCTGTCACAGGCGGCATTCACTCTGCCACTGCCAGCCGCCGATAAGCCGTCGTATGGCATCAGCGAAGATGCTCAAGGCAACGTCGTGCTGCTGGCGCTGGATAAAGTGCAGAGCGGCAACATGCCGGAGGCTCAGAAGCAGGCAATGGTTCAGGGTATCACCCAGAACAATGCCCAGTTAGCCTTCGCTGCGCTGCTGGGTAACCTGCGCAAGGAAGCCAAGATCAAATACGGTGCAGCAGCGCAGGCGCAATAAGCCTCGCAAATTCACTGCAACTAACTGCAATACCCAAAGGTCGCTCATGCGTTCTTTTCCATTTCTGGAATCTGCTGTTTGTCGGGGTGACAACGCGGGAGTAGGGAGGCGGTGCTGTCAAACATATGGAGGAAAACAGCATGTTTAATCGTACGTTACAGGCGCTGGCTATCGGCATCACGCTACCTATCGCGGTCAGCGCTGCGGCATCGAAAGAGGCTGCCGCAGAGGTCAAAATGGTGCCAAATAGAGAAAGATATCGCTGAAAGTGCCGGGCAAGTAAGCATTAACAGCGCGCGGGAGCTGGCAGCAGCGCTGAATGGCGTCGGTTCGAAAAGGCGGAGTCTATTGTTAGCTACCGTGAGAAGTACGGTCCCTTTACTCAGTTAGATCAGCTGAAAGAGGTGCCGAGTATGGGCAATACGCTGGTGGAATGGAATCTGTCACATATTAAATTGTGATCCGCATCCAGAATTTTTAATTCGACCTGCAACAAATGCAGCTTGGCTGCTGACATCAGAGGTCATACTAGTTGGTATGGCCTTTTTTATCGGGATAGTATCGTTGGATTGGCCCCTATATTTCCATACACTTTTTATCACTTAACCTATTACTGGTTTGCCGCCGTAGATATTCCCGTGGCGAACGATACC
>NZ_MAYS01000334.1 GCF_001756855.1 Candidatus Erwinia dacicola
AGTCGACGGGGAAACTGCTGGGATAACGCCCCTATGGAGCGGTTCTTCCGGAGCCTGAAGACCGAATTGGTGCCGACGAAGGGCTATAACAGCTTCAGCGAAGCCCAGGGCGCGATAATTCGCTATATAACGGGATATTACAGCGCTATCAGGCCCCATTGGTATAACGGTGGTCTGACGCCCAACGAATCTGAGCGGCTGTACTACTTACAGTCTAATGCTGTGGCCAGTATTAGTTGAAGTCTTTAAAGATAAAACCTTTCAATAACACGAAAGGCTAACTCATCAATAACTTTGCAACAGTGCCAGATTAAGGCTGTTCCACGGCGCCTGACTGACGCCTCCCATGCGCGTACTGCTGCACGCGCGAACGTTAACGGGAACCGACCAGTTCGGTACGATCAGGCTCATGACCAGTCCATCTGCTCTTTAAATTCTTCGGTATCAGCCTTCAGGGCATTGATCAGATCGACCATATCCTGCGGCAGCGGCGCATGCCATTCCATCTGAATCCCGGTGATCGGATGGTAAAGGCGCAGCATGGTAGCGTGCAGTGCCTGGCGGTCAAAGCCTCGGAGCGTACCGATAAAGGCTTCAGACGCACCTTTAGGCGGACGCGGGCGACCACCGTATAACGGATCGCCCACCAGCGGATGGTTAATATGCGACATGTGCACGCGAATCTGGTGCGTACGTCCGGTTTCCAAACGCAGACGCAGACGCGTGTATGTGCGGAAATGCTCCATAATGCGGTAGTGCGTGGTAGCCGGTTTACCCCTCGGGTGAACTGCCATATGAGTACGCTTGGTCGAGTGGCGGCTGATCGGCTCGTTGACTGTTCCGCCCGCCGTCATGCGACCAATAGCCACAGCTTCATATTCACGGGTGAATTCACGCAGCTGCAGGGACTCCACTAGGTGAGTCTGGGCAGGAACCGTTTTCGCCACGACCATCAGACCGGTAGTGTCTTTATCAAGGCGGTGAACGATGCCCGCGCGCGGCACATCGGCAATCGCCGGGAGATGATGCAGCAAGGCATTCAGCACCGTGCCCTCCGGGTTACCGGCGCCAAGGTGCACCACCAGATCGCGTGGCTTGTTGATCACCAGAATGTCGTCATCTTCATAGATGATGTTGAGTGGGATGTCCTGCGCTTCCCAGCGAGCTTCCTCTTCGATCTCTGCATCGATGACGATTTGCTCACCGCCGAGCACTTTTTCCTTCGTTTTGTCGATAATTGCACCGTTTACGGTGACGCGACGGTCCAGAATCCACTTTTTTATGCGAGAACGTGAATAATCAGGGAACAATTCGGCCAAAGCCTGATCCAACCGTTGTCCGAGTTGCGATTCGGATACCGTTGCGTTGAGTTTTACTTGTTGTGCCATAAATAAACAGCTTCTTCGTTAACGTTGGGTTTTCACGGCGATGCCGTTTAATATGATGTGCTATCGTACCTAGTTACTACCGGAGGCTCAACGGACAGCTTCCTGAATAACACTCTGAGGATAAGCAAATCGTCATGACGCGTATGAAATATCTGGTGGCTGCAGCCACGTTGAGCTTGGCATTAGCTGGATGTTCCGGCTCCAAGGATGTGGTGCCAGACAGCCCACCTTCCGAGATTTATGCCACTGCCCAGCAAAAACTGCAGGACGGTAACTTTAAAGGAGCAATAACGCAACTGGAAATGCTCGATAACCGCTATCCATTCGGCCCTTACTCCCAGCAAGTTCAGCTAGACCTGATCTACGCTTACTATAAAAATGCCGATTTGCCGCTGGCGCAGGCCGCTATCGACCGCTTTATGCGTCTGAATCAGCCCCATCCGAACATTGATTACGTGATCTATATGCGTGGCCTAACGGACATGGCGCTGGATAACAGCGCATTGCAGGGCTTTTTTGGTATCGACCGCTCAGACCGCGATCCAACCCGTGCGCGTGATGCATTCAAAGACTTCTCGCAGCTGCTGCGCGGCTATCCAAACAGCCAGTATGCGACGGATGCACGCAAACGCCTAGTGTTCCTAAAAGAGCGCCTAGCGAAATATGAGTTATCTGTGGCGGAATTCTACACTAAACGCGAGGCATATGTTGCTGTGATTAACCGTGTAGAGCAAATGCTGAAAGATTACCCGGATACTCAGGCAACCCGTACTGCTCTACCATTGATGGGAAATGCCTACCATCAGCTGCAGTTGAACACGGAAGCCGAGCGCGTAGCAAAAATTATTGCCGCTAATCAGGCCTGATCCTGACGCAATAAAAAAGCAGCCTGCGGGCTGTTTTTTTTGGCTAAAAATCCAGCCCATCGCTAAATTTCCCGCCCAGTTAACCCATCGACAATGCCAGCTAAAATGTCAGGGTACAATCCCTAAAAGGGCATTTACCTGCCCTGCTTGCAATTTTCGCGCACTTGACAAAAAGTGACAAAAACGTGATATTGATCACACATTTATCAGTTTTTCACGGTATGCTGGACCTACCAAGACGGAAATGACAGAGAGGTAAGCACTATGGTTCTGAATATTACCAGTAAACAAATGGAAATTACTCCGGCAATTCGCCAGCATGTCGAAAACCGTCTAGCCAAACTCGAAAAGTGGCAAACCCACCTAATAAACCCGCACATTGTCCTTTTAAAGGAGCCGAAAGAGTTTGTTGCCGATGCGACAATCAATACGCCCAACGGTCCGCTGATTGCCAGTGCCAAACATGAAGATATGTATACGGCAATCAATGACCTGATTAACAAACTGGAGCGTCAGCTGAACAAAGTTCAGCATAAAGGCGAAGCGCGCCGCGCTGACGCCAGCGTGAAAGACTTCAGCGTGGTTGAGGCTGACGAAGAATAAATTTGTTAAAACGAGGACAACGCGCCAGCAGGTGCGTTTAATAAGCCTTTCAAACATGGCGCTCAACGTAAAATCAATACGTTACGAGCGCCTATTAGTGCCTAATACACCCTAAAATGACCTAGTCGGTGGACATTATGTGGACGCGCCCACGCATAGGGTTAAAGCGTATGGCATCGGTCAAATAGTCTGGTGCAAAGTGCGCATACACCATTGTCTGTTCAATTTTCGTATGCCCCAAAATCCTTTGCAGTGTGATTATGTTGCCGCCATTAATCATGAAGTGGGTTGCAAAAGTGTGGCGGAAAACATGAACTGCCTGACCCTTTGGGAGATCCGGTTTAATTTTGCGCAGCACCTTGCGTACACGGTCATAACTCGTATCAAACAGCTTTCCGGATTTCCGTGTCAGTATGTAATCGGCAACTTCCTGAGATATCGGAACGGTGCGCGCAGGTCCGGTTTTTGTCTTCACAAAGTTAACCCTGTTCTTGATCACGTGCCTGCCGTCCAGCTTGCTGGACTCTCCCCACCTTGCACTTGTGTTGAGGCTAAGAACAACAACACGGCGGTCATCATCGGTGAGTTCACTGGAACTCAGAAGCGCTTGTGTTTCCTCATCTGACAGAAAGGCCATTTCTGTATTTTCCAGCCGTAGCTTGCGTACGTTATGGAAGGGGTTATCGTGATGAAACTCTTCCATATCAATCAGGAGAGTAAACATGCTGGATATAACGCAGAAATCTCTGTTAACCGTTCCGGCGGATACACCGCTATGTAACCTGTCAGCGTGATACTTCATTAAAAAATTGCGGGTCAGCTCGTACACACGCGGTTCACCCATCTCACGATTGATTTTCTCCAGGCGCTTTTTGTATGAATCGCCGTAATTGTGGTTCTTCCCGTGATAGCTCCACCATAGCGAGATCAACTCTGAAACAAGTCTTCTGTCCGCAGGTTTGTCCTGCCATTCTTTATCGTGAAAGTTTGTCAGTACGTACCGTTCGTACGCCTGCGCTTCCGCCTTCCTGTCAAATTTGCGTCGGATCCTTCTTCCTGAGGTTCCGCGCGGTCTAACGTCCACTTCAAAACGACCATCATCAAGCTTCTTAATCGACATAGCGAAGCCCTCCGATGTATGAGTCATTATGTAAATTTTGCGCTAACGCATAGAAAAACCAGATGTTTAGCCAATTTTCTGGGCGGAATGGGGTGATGTTATGTTGTCGTGCCCATCAGGGGAGAGAGACGGGGAAACCTGCCCCAAAAAAAGGCGGGGAAATTTATATTCATCGGGGGGAGTGGGCTGCTTATGCAGCGCATTTGGCTCAGATTGCCCCACCTGAATGGCATGACTGGAAGAATCGTTTATTCACGACCGATAAAAGCGCTCGTTAGTAAAATAAATATGATTGGGTCTTATCATGAAAACTAAATACGCCACTCTCATTCGTAGTTTGCTGCAAAATTATCATGCACAGGCAAAGGCCATTGATAAAGAAACGTTCTCTGTCCACAGCGACGGTTTACAGTTAATGGAATTAAATATTCAACTGGCGAAATGCCTTGAGGGAATAACGTCTACCGCTCGCTTTAATAACGATAGTGATGATTTTGAAGAACTTTACAAAATCACGCTTATGGTGTTTGGTGGAAATATACCAACCGGAAATAATATTTCCGGGCTTATGTCGCTGGCGACATCCGCATTGAAAAGTAATAACTCACATCTTAAACCTGTTGCAGCCTCCCCACGTTAAGGAACCGATATGAAACATTTAATGATTGACCTTGAAACTATGGATAACAAACCAACTGCGGCAAGTACCTCTATTGGTGCTGTCTTTTTCAATCCGGAAACAGGGGAAATGGGTGAGCAGTTTTATCAACGCGTAAGCCTGGACAGCTGCGTAGAGCATGGCCTGACCATGGGGGCTAGTACCGTGCGTTGGTGGATGCGTCAGGACGCAGCAGCGCGCAGCGAAATTCTGAATGAAGATTGCCTGGATTTATCATTGTCATTAGCGAATCTCGAAGCTTTTGTGACGGAGTACTCCGACCCTTCTAAAGTGCAAGTGTGGGGCAACGGCGCAGCGTTCGACAATGTTATTCTCCGCAATGCGGCAGAAAATGCGGGTTTAGTGAACCATTATGGTTCTTCTGGAATGACAGGGATGTCACAACAATTGTGGAGTTGCCCAAAAATCTTAGGCTGAACGTCCATAACATTATCCAGTTTGAGGGCGTTAAACATCATGCCTTATATGATGCCATTCATCAGGCGAAAATTGTTTCTTATGTCTGGATGTATCTCGTTAAAATAGCCAGTGTGAAATAACGATGATTACAGTGACCTCTCATGCAAGTGAAAGTGTCATTAACAAGGTATTTTCAGTGCTGTCAGAATACTACAGTGGCAAAAAGGTATATCAGGTTATAAAACCGCATCATTATTTTTCTGTGCATGTCTCTTATCGCTGGCGTTTGCTGAGTAAAGATAAGGGACGGCGCTGGGAGTTAATGACGCATGAACGATATAACAAACAATACCGAATATAGTTTTGCCTTTATTACTTTTTATATCTGGATTAATTATGAATGCCACAATACAGCAGGACGTTGTGCGCCGGCTCGTTCAGGATTTTGAATTCAAGGAACGGGATAAATATTTGCAGCAGGGCGTATGTCCCAAATGCCATAAACGCGAATTATTCACCAGCATAGAAAAGCCCTGGATCCTGAAGTGTGGCCGCGAAAACAACTGCGGCCATCAGGTCCTTGTTAAGGAGCAATATCCGGAAATCTTTGAGGACTGGTCAAAGCGCTATCAGGCCACGCCTGAAACCCCACACGCCGCAGCTGAGGCGTATCTGCGTGAGGCGCGGAGGCTGGACACTGAACCGCTTAAGGATTGCTTTACCCAGGGGGTATTTGCCAAAGATAACATGGGTTCGGCAACGGTCAAATTTAAGCTGGCGTGTGGTGCGACGTGGGAGCGTATCATTGACCAGCCGCAGCGCTTCGGTAAGCAGAAAGCGAACATCAGAGGAAGCTATGTTGGCCACTGGTGGGTGCCGCCGTCTGTGAACCTGCTGGAAGTGAACGAAATCTGGATCACAGAGGGTATCTTCAACGCGCTGAGTCTGTGCCAGGCGGGTTTACCCGCCGTGGCCACGCTGAGCAGTAACAACTACCCGCTGGCGGCGCTGGATACTCTCGCTAAAAAGCTGGGCGAGAAACCCCGCCCACGCCTGATATGGGCGTTTGATGGCGACAAAGCCGGCACTAAACACACGCTGGCCTTCGCTGCCCGTAGCGAGGAAGCCGGCTGGAAGGTTCGCGCGGCGCAGCCGGTGAAATCATCCTCCAGTCTGGACTGGAATGACCTGCTGTTACGTGGCCGGTTCAACAAATCGGACATCAAAAATTATCGCTACTATGGCGATATCCTGCTGGCGAAAAGCCCGACAGAGAAAGCGCTGCTCATGCATCAGCATAACGAGTGGCACTCTTTCTACTTTGAACATAACTCCCGTATGTACTGGTTTGAGCTGGATCTGGACAGGTACATGCGAGCCTATGAGCGCATAACCAACACCGGTACCGAAGTGGTTATGGAGTGGGAGGCCAAAGAACGGGCGGTTAAAGAGTCAGGCGGCGTGACCGAAATCGCCAACTGCTGGCTGACGCCGCTTTACTTCCAGCGGTCTGAACCTACGGACGAGTCCTGGTATTACGTAAAGGTCAATATGCCGAACCGGCCAGCCGTGAAAGACACCTTCACGGCCAATCAGCTCACCAGCTCCGCCGAGTTCAAAAAGCGTCTGCTGCACATCGCCAAAGGGGCAGTGTACACCGGCAGTACCAAACAGCTGGATAAGTTCATCCAGATGCGTCTCCCGGAAATCAAAGAGGTCAAAACGCAAAATTTCATCGGCTATAACAAAGATTATGCCGCCTGGTTGTTTAACCGCGTGGCCGTTTGCGATGGCCGGCTGTATGAGATGAACGACGAGGATTATTTCGAAATCAACAGCGCCAGCGTCAAAAGCCTGAGCCTCACGCCGGCGCTGGATCTGAATCCGAAACTGAACGAATTCATCACAGGCTGGGTTGACGATATCTGGACGGCGTTTGGTGAAAAAGGGTATGTGGCGATGGCGTTCTGCCTGGGGTCGCTGTTCGCTGAGCAAATCCGCGAGCGTGACAAGTCTTTCCCGTTCCTTGAAATCGTGGGTGAACCCGGCACAGGTAAATCCACGCTGATTGAATTCCTGTGGAAACTTGCTGGCCGTGAAGAGTATGAAGGGTTTGACCCGTCCAAATCGACCGCAGCCGCGCGCGGCCGTAACTTCGCTCAGGTCGGCAATCTGCCGGTCGTGCTGATTGAGGGTGATCGCACCACAGACAACGCTAAACAACGCGCTTTCGACTGGGACGAGCTGAAATCACTGTATAACGGCCGTGCCTCCCGTGCTGTGGGTATCAAATCGAACAATAACGAGACATACGAGCCGCCATTCAGGGGCAGCATAGTGATAGCGCAGAACGCCGACACAGACGGCAGCAAGGCGTTTCTGGAGCGTATCATCCATATCTATGACAAGCGCGGCCAGTCAGTTCAGACCCGCTATGCTGCCGAACGTCTTGAGCAAATACCTGTCAGCCAGGTATCCGGTTTTACGCTGCTGGCCACCATGCGCGAAAGAGAAATTCTGCAAGTGTATGGCCAGGGCTATGAGCGCGCCCGTAGTGAGCTGGAGTCCAATACCAATATCCGCCATATACGTATCGCCAAAAATCACGCTCAGCTGGCCGGTTTGCTCGAAGCGCTGGCGCTTGTTGTGCCGGTACCGGTGGAACGTATCGAGAAAACCCGTAAAGCCATCACCGCGCTGGCCGTGGAACGCTGTCAGGCACTTAAAAAGGATCACCCACTGGTTCAGGAGTTCTGGGAGATGTTTGATTACCTCGACGAGCTGGCACCCCATGGTATTAACCATTCATCAGATGAAGGGGAAATTGCTGTCAACTTTAACCATCTGGAGGAAGTTGCCGCCGCCCACCGGCAGCGCATCCCGTTCACGTTAACCGAAATCAAGAAGCTGCTTAAAAACGGCAACGAACGCCGTTTTATCGACACTAAAACCACGCGCAGCGCGGTGAGTGAACGCCATAACCGTGGCAAAGGTGAAGTGCAAAGAATGCCGGAAACCTTCCGGTGCTGGATTTTCCAGCGAGAAAAGTAAGGGGAGAGGATGAAACAGGACTATTTTTCGTATGAGGAATTGCTGATGGGGTTGTTCAATATCAGTGATGAACTCTATGAAACTACTGATTTTGATGAACTAACAATGGAGCACTTTGATATCAGTTTTGAGAAATTTGCTAACGTTGTTGATGTTTTGCTGCCGTTAACTGCTGTGGTGCATTCCCCTTTAAGTGGGAAAAACTATCACGCATTCCTCAAAGATGGCATTGCCTTTATCAAGACTGAAGCAAGCGCGTAAAACAAGGCACCAACTGGTGCCTTTTTCTATGCAGCCATCCCGGCTTTCAATAAATCCAGCGTCATTTGCTTCTGTTCTGGCGAGAAAGAATTAAGGATCGTCTGCACCATCAAGTCCCCGGTTTTGGCGCTGGGGCTTAACGTGTGCGAGAACGTCAGGTTAAGCACGAAGGTATGACCGCATTCCACATCTGAACACGCGCAGTAGATATCTGAAATATGCGGATGCTTGGGATTCGTCTTTTTGATGATCGCCTTTGCCCTGCACTCCGGACATTTTACTTTTAGTACCCGCATATTCCGCGCTCCATGACCCTGAAAACGCCTATATTTTAGCCTTTTTGGGCGCATTAATCACCTTCCAGCTCGCTGTCCTTCAGGAAATTCAGGTACAAATGCTGTGGAATTTCCGGCTGACTAGCGACTGCCGACGCAAACATACGCTGAATGGGTAAAATTTCAGCCTTACGGTAGGTTTTGGCCGCTTTCTCAATATCTCCCATTACTGCACCGTTCGTCGGGATAATCCCTGCCAGTCCGGCCGGGAAGCGGTGCGCGGTGAGAACATCCTGGGCGCTGATGCTCTTGATATTCTGAAACTCATCTATGGCGCTGATATCGCCAATCGGGATAAATTTGATGCCATCCGGATCCCCTTTGGGGATATTCACGAACATGGTGCTGAAGTTCCCGATCCCCTTCGACTGTTCCAGCTTGCTGATAATTTCTTCTTCAACCTCGTCGGTCATGTTCGGGTCGTTACAATAAATCATGCCGCCCGTGTGGCCACCGTTGTGGTAATAGCGGCGGCGGAAGATTGTTGCCTCACTGTTCAGCAAAGCGGAGTGAATCCCGCTGATGTAGTCCGGCAGGCCATAGATCGCCTGCTGCGGATCGTACTGTTTCAGGAAAATAATATCCTCTTCCGGGTAAATCATCGGTTCAGCCTGTTGCAGTACGACGAATTCGCCTGTTTTACGCTGGCGGGTGTACAGCGCCGGCAGCGGATACAGCGCCACCACATCCCCCCATCCGTTACGCACTTTCAGAATGGCCACATCACCGAACGTCAGCCAGTCGAATACGGCAGCGCCGAGCTGCTCATGCGTCAGCCCGCCATTCTCATAGTTAGCCGTCACCATGTTGCGGCGGGCATACAGTACACCGCCGTGCTGTGCATTCAGGTTGACCAGCTGCGCCAGCGCCAGCCGGTCAATTGGCAGCGTCCAGTGTTCTGCCTGATTGTCGTACCAGACGTCGGTATAGTTTGTGCCGGTGGTCAGAATGGGTTCAGGTTTACCCAGGCTGATGAGGCTCATATGACGTGTTTTTGGGGCGTTGCGGCGCTCCCTGAATTTGCGTTTCTTCATACTGCTTTCCCTAAGTTTCCCTAGCGGGATTTACGCTGATTCCCGTAATTGAGTGGTTCATTGTCGATAGCGTGGGCGATAGCCCAGAAACTGTCTGCGTGTCCTGTTTCTGCTGTGCGATCGGCGACAAATGTCATGGCGTTGCCACTGGCAGTAGCCGTGCGGCGGATGGTCATAAAGCTGGCGGCAATTTCCGTCTGCTCCTTATCCCATTCCACGCGACCGTCTTCGATAACGTCGATCATCTTCATCACCAGCCGATTTTTAGTCTCGACGCCGTAGCGGATCGTAACAGCCTGACGCATGGCAAAGTGCTGAACATCTTCAAAGACACCGCTACCCAGCCCGGTGATATCAATGCCGATATAGGTCATGTTGTACTGGCCAAACAGCTTCTTAATCTGCGCCGCCTGCCACTTCCAGTTCATCCCTTGCCAGTGAAAGACCCGAAGTACGCGGAAGTTTTCGACGGCCAGTACGGGAGGCGCGACAATCACAAAGGTGGACGTGTCGCCGCTGCGTGCCGGGTCGTAGCCCGCCCACACCTCGCGGTTGCCGAACGGCCGGGGTAGGTTTTCGTCATGGTCTTCCCAGGTGGCAGGATCCACACAGCAGCGCTCAACGTGGGAAAACGAAAATACGCTGTCCTTACTGTCCACAAACACGCACATATAAAGCATGTTGAACGTATCGCGGTTGTAGCGGTTGCGTAGCTTCTCGATGCTGGCCAGGTGAAAACCGCCAGCGATCGCATCTTCCATCGTGATGATGTAGCGCCACTGACCGTCAGGGCAGAGGCGTCCGCCGTCACGCAGCTGCTTCTCTGTCGGAAATTCGACCCGGGAGCGTTTTTTGTCGCCGCGCTTCCATTCTTCCCCCGTCCAGAACGGGTAAGCCTGGTGGGTTTTACTGCTGGGCGTGGAAAAGTAGGTGGTGCGCCATTTGTCGTGCGTGGCCATCGCACTGGCAATTTCGTTAAGTTTGGCGAAGTTCGGCACCCAAAAATATTCGTCACAGTACAGGTGGCCGCTGTAGGACTGGGCGGTATTCTTGTTGGTGGAAAGAAAGCGCAGCTCCGCGCCGTTGGACAGGCGGATGGGGTTGCCGCTGAGTTCAATCCCAAAATATTTCTCCGCGATGTTCACGATGTAGCTGCGGAAGACTTCCGCCTGGGCTTTGGATGCCGAGAGGAAGATTTGCGGATCGCCCGTCATCACCGCATTTTCAAACGCTTCTATCGCAAAATACCAGGTCGCACCAATCTGGCGGCTTTTCAGGATGTTCCTGATTTGCTGATGAAGATTAGCACGCAGGTGCTTCTGGTACCCAAAAAGGGTCTCCTGCGCGAACCGGTCAAAGTCCTCCTGGGTGAGCTTACTGATATCGTTCTTTTTGTATTTTCCGCGCTTACGCGATTTGTCCCCGTCACCAGACTGGCGCGGTGCAGCTGCGTCACCTTCGCTGTGCTTAATTTCGGCCAGCTTTTCCTGATGCTTATTATGCTGCGCACGGAGTTTCACCAGATGCGCCACAAGACTGTCCAGCTCGCGCAGCTCCAGCTCCGATTTACCCTCACGCAGCGTCAGCGACTGCACGCGGCGATTGAGCGCGTCTTCCGTAGACTCATGACTGAGCAGCTCCGCCCAGGCATATTTCTCCGCCCAGTAATAAACGATTCGCCGGTTTGGTAAATTAAGTTCGCTGGCTATTTCCTGCGGGATATAGCGTTTCAGGTATAGCGCCCTTGCCACTCCTTTTAGTTCTTCGCTGTATTTCGCCATCGGCTTCCTTGCCTTAATTTCTGCCTTAGTTAATAAGCGAATTATTCAACAATTCAGCCGAAAATTTCGAAAATTAATTCTTCTTAATTCGGTTAACAGGCATATCCGAATTTCTCCGAAATAACTGGAGTGCGTGAGCGTCTTTTATTGGTGATACTGAAACTCGCAGCATGAACGGAGGCAATATGTCAGGTTGACAACTGGCAACAAACTGGATTTGTATCGCCACTGCGGGTGAAACGCTTGATAAGCGAGCTATTGAAGAACAGTGGTTACTTGATGCAGCTGAATTATATGACCCCAATGTATATACCGCGCTGTTATGGCCGGAACATACCCGAAACTTCGGGAATATGGGGGAAGTGCTGGAAGTAAAAACCGAGCGGGATGATGAAGGTATTCTTCGTTTATATGCCCGTCTCTGTCCGGCAATTGCATTGCTTCAGGCAAATGCGAAAGGTCAGCTTTTATTTTTATCACCGGAGTTTACACCGGACGGCAATTTCAGAAGTACAGGGAAAACCTATCTGGAAGGGCTGGCTGTTACTGACAGTCCGGCCGGGGTAAATACTACACGGCTACGTTTCAGCCGCACAAAAGGAAAACGCGTGGGGCCATATAAGCCGCTGGCGTTTGATGAAGTCAGGGAATTTAAAAAGGAAAAGGGAATGTCAAAATCAGCAAAAAAAAGGCTGGCGTCATTTTTTTAGTATCGAAGAACCGGAACAGACGCCTGACCCGGATCCAGCACCGTCCGATGCATTGCAGGCGCTGGCGGATGCGCTGGCCTCACTGGAAGATCGCGTAACCGCGATTGAAACAGCCATGTCCGATGTGCAGGACGATGTTGATACCGTGAAAGAGGTGGTGGACACCGAAGATTTCGCGCGTCTGGTCGGCAACCTGCCGGAGCTGGTGAAGGGCTTCAGCAAGCTGAACGATAAAATCACCAGGCTGCCGAACAAGCAGTTCAGCAAGGGCAAAACAGGCTTCAAGTTCCTGTAAGGGATGATGCTGATTTTCTTTAAGGAAAAAGAATATGCAATTGAATGCAAAAGCCCGTCAGTTTCTGCGTCAGTACCACACGGGGCTGCGTGAATCCTACGGCGCTAATGAAGATGATCGCTGGTTTGCGCTGACCGACCCGAAAGAGACCCAGCTGCGTAATGCGTTGATGGAACAGTCTGACTTTCTGAATCTGATCACTGTTGCTGATGTTGACCAGTTACAGGGGCAAGTTGTGCCGGTTGGCAGTTCTGGCCTGTATACCGGGTGCGTGCAGGATGGGCGTTTTCGTAAAAAAGTGGACGTGAGCGGTAACGACTACAAGCTGGTCGAAACCGATTCATGTGCGGCGCTGACCTGGCAACTGCTGTCTGTCTGGGCGAACGCCGGCGATGAAGGTGAGTTCTTCCAGCGCGTCCAGGAATTTACCAACCTGTCTTTTGCGCTGGATATGCTGCGTATCGGCTTTAACGGTAAAACCATTGAGGACACCACGGACGCCGAGAAGAACCCGAACGGTGAAGACGTGAACAAGGGCTGGCACCAGATCGTCAAAGAATGGAAGGCTGGCCAGCAGATTATCACCGATTCTGTTGTGCTCGACGGCGACGGTAAAGGCGATTACGTGTCCCTCGATGCGATGGCATCCGACCTTATCAACGCCAAAATCCCGGCGCAGTACCGTAACGACCCGCGTCTGGTGGTGCTGGTTGGCGCTGACCTGGTGGCGGCTGAATCTTTCCGCCTGTATCAGAAAGCGGATAAGCCGACCGAGAAGATCGCCGCGCAGCTGCTGTCCGACAGTATTGCCGGCCGCACGGCTTACGTCAAGCCGTTTATGCCGGGTAAACGTATGATCGTCACCACGCTGCCTAACCTGCACATCTACACCCAGCGCGGCACGCGCCAGCGTAACGCTGAGTTTGTGGAAGACCGTAAACAGTACGAAAACAAATACCTGCGTAACGAAGGTTATGCGGTTGAGTATCCGGAACTGTATGCCGCGTTTGATGAAAGTGCGGTAACTATCGGGGCACCGGTTACGCCACCGGCTGGAGAGTAAGGGGAATCTGATGCAACTGTCACCGGCACAGCGCCACAGCGCACGAATTGAAGCAGAGCGATTACTGCGACAGCAGCAGGCGCTGGACACGGAAACCAGCCTGCATATTCAGCTCGTGGCGCTCGAAAAAGATGTTGCCGCGGCTGCGGCCATCGAGAGCCGAGCCGAACGTATGGCGTTCAAGCGGGATGTACTGCTGCCGCGCTGGATACCAACGGCGCAGGAGTGGCTTGACGGTGACGGTGCGAATCAGAATCCCGTTTTTGCCTGGTGTGTCGTCTGGCTGTTTGATACTGGCCAGTTTGACCAGGCGCTTGACTGGGCGGACGTGGCCGTAGCACTGGGGCAGGAAACCCCTGCCGCGTTCGGCAGTACGTTCCCGGTGTTTGTGGCGGATACGGTGTTGTCCTGGGCGGAAGCGGAAGCCGTTGAGGGGCATGATGTAGAGCCGTATTTCGGCCGCACGCTGGAGAATGTGATGCAGCACTGGAATGTGTATGAGGTCATCAAGGCCAAATACCTGAAGTTTGCCGGTCTGCACCTGCTGCGCGATGAAAACGGAGAGCCACGCGCAGCGGCAACGGAAGACAGGGACGTATTGCTCAGGGCGAAGGAACTGCTGGAGCAGGCGAAGGGATTCGACCCTAAATGTGGTGTTGGCACGATGTTGCAGCGTATCGCTGCACGTCTGCGGGTACTTGATAAGTAAAAGGCTACCGACCCGAAAGCGGGCGCGGTGGAGGGGATCGCATAAGCATATCGCCCGTGGAAACCGGTCTGCCCGCTTTTTTTCCGGAGAAACAGGATGTTCAGCGGAACCTCGATTGATTTTGATGATGCCATTCTGACGAATGATGGCTTCTGGCCAGACCTGAGCGTGAAGGATTTTCAGTCCCAGCGCACCATTCCGGCCGATATCGACGCGGCCACCATCCGCCAGGCACTGCTGACCGCAGCCGGCGAAATTAATGACGATCTCGTTAAGATCGCCGCTAAATATCAGGGTGATGGCCACACCAGCGCCGAGGCCGTGCCGGGAGTGGAGATCGACGGGGAAAACCTGCTGTGCGCCCGCTACCGCAAGGCGGTATATGCCCGCGCCAAAGCTGACCTGATGGGGGAGTTTGCGTCTGTTGGGCGGCGTGAGAGCCATCCAGGGCAGGAGAGCGACGAAACGCGTTCAAGCCTGATTGCCGAATCCACGCTGACGGTACGGCGTATCAAGGGGCTTAAACGTATTACGGTGGCCATGATATGAGCCAGCTTAAACAACTGACCGATTTTCTCATAGCGAACATGCCAAAGCGGGCAATGCAGGGATTTGACAGCCAGATGGACGAAATCACGTTCATTCCGGCACAGCGGGATAACGGGCTGGGGCAGTATCGCCTCGCCATCATCCGCTATAACGCCGTCCTGACGTGGGAGCGTTATCCCTACCGTGAGTACGATCCCAAAATCCTGATGGCGCTGTTTATGTCCTGGCTGACTCAGGATGAGCGGGGGCTGCTGGAGGAAACCGGCATTGACAGCGAGCTGCCGGAATTCGATATCGAAACCATCGACCAGGAGACGGCCATCATGGTGGTGACGCTCCCTATGGCGGAAGAACTCAACATGGTTCCCGATCCCAAAGGTGAGATCCCCTTTGATGGCCAGCTCTGGCGGCTTGATGAGCCGGAGGTCTGGACGGCGGAAGAAATGACCATTTTCCCGCTTACTGAGGGGCAAAAATGATTCAGGGAGAGCTGAATCAGGAGCAGTTCCGGCAGCTCCAGACGGCGCTGGCCAGCCTGGAGTTACCGCCACCGAAGCGCCGCCGCCTGTTGTGGCGTATGGCCAAATACGGCGTGGAGGCAGCGGCTAAGCGAAATGTGCGTAACCAGCAGTCACCGGAAGGGGATAAGTGGGCGGCAAGGCAGACGCGGCGTAAGGGCAAGATGCTGCGCAACATGCCAAAACTTATCCGCATCCGGGAGATGCCGGAAACCGAGTCCGTCAGGCTGTATCTTGCCGGCGGTCATTATCGCAACGCTAAGGGGAAACTCTCTGCCGGCGTCGTGGGGTATGTCCAGCAAAACGGGATGAGCGTCACCGTTAACCGTAAGCAGGTGACAGGCCGTGAGCAGGGGGATAAGCCTGCCTCACTGCGACAGGCGAAGCGCCTGCGCAAAGCCGGGTACAAAGTCAGGCGCGGTAAGCGCTGGCGTAAACCCGGTTATAAGGAAATTCAGGAAAAAATGACCGCCCGTCAGGCTGGTCTCCTTATCCGGAAACTGGAGGATAAGCCGGTCAAAACCTCCTGGCAGATTGATTTACCTGCCAGGGCGTTTCTGGGGATTGGTCAGGAAGATTTTAACAAAGCGCTGGCGCGACAGCTTCAGGCTGTCGGGTTCGGTCTGGATGTTAACGCGCAGGATATCAGGGGGAGAGCATGACCTGGCCAAACGTAACCGTGAATCAGGTAAACCAGCAGCTGGGTGAAACCAATGAGGTGGAGCGCACGCTGCTGTTTATCGGTACCGGTTCAACAAATGTAGGAAAGACGCTGGCCGTCAACGCGCAGAGCGATTTTGACACGCTGCTGGGTGACGGTGACAGCCCGTTAAAGAACGATGTGCTGGCCTCACTGGCAAACGCCGGTCAGAACTGGTGGGGATTTGTCCATGTTCTGGCAGAAGACAGCGAGCCGGATGCGTGGGTGGCAGCGGTTAAAGCCGCGCAGGTGTCCTGTTCGGTTGAAGGTGTGGTGCTGTCGAATGATGTTACTGCAAAAGCGACCATTAACCAGGCGGCAACGCTGCGATCGGAACTGACGGCGAAATATGGTCGCTGGGTCTGGTTCATTCTGGCGGTGCAGGGGATGCAGGATGAGGAGGCGCAGGCCGATTATCTGACCCGCCTGTCCACGCTTCAGGATGGCATTGCCAAGAAAGCTGTACAGCTGGTTCCCCGCCTCTGGGGTAACGAGCCGGGCGTGCTTGCCGGCCGCTTGTGCAATCGTGCTGTCACCATTGCCGACAGCCCCGCGCGGGTGAAGACCGGGGCGCTGCTGAGCATGGGGAGCGATGAGCTGCCGAAAGACGGTACCGGTGCGGTGCTGGAGCTGGCCACGCTTCAGGCACTGGAGGCACAGCGCTACAGCGTGCCGATGTGGTATCCGGACTATGACGGCTATTACTGGTCTGACGGTCGCACGCTGGACGTCGAGGGCGGCGATTATCAGTCCATTGAAACGCTGCGTATTGTGGATAAAGCCGCGCGTCGCGTGCGTTTGCTGGCTATTGGCAAAATTGCCGACCGTGCGCTTAACAGCACGCCGGGCAGTATTGCCGCACACCAGACGCTGTTTGCCCGTCCGCTGCGCGAAATGTCCACGGCCGCAAACATTAACGGCGTGTCCTTCCCCGGCGAAGTGAAGCCGCCGCAGGATGGCGATATCACGATCGTCTGGAAGAACAAAAAGGCCGTCGATATTTACATTGTGGTGCGTACGTATGAGGTACCGCTGCAAATCACGATCAGCCTGTTGCTGGATGCCAGCCTGGAGACAAACTCATGACCAGACGTATTTCGGGCATGTCCTTCGACTTCTATATGGATGGCGAGCTGGTCCATGCGGAGAAAATCTCTCTCGATATCACCGACAACACGGCAGCAGCGTAGACGCGCGGCGTGCCGGATGGCTGGGTGGATGGTGACGTGTCCGCCGAAGGTGAGCTGGAGCTGGCCACCAAGGCACTGACCGCCATCAAAGCCCGCGCGCAGTCTGCCGGATCGTGGCGCGGCATTCCTGAGCTGGATTTTCTTTTCTATGCCAAAGCCGGCAACGAAGAAACCAAGGTGGAGGCGTTCGGCTGCAAGCTGCTGCTGAATAACCTTCTGGATCTCGATCCCAAAGGCGGGGCGCTTTCCACGCGAAAAATTAAGTTTCTCGTGACCAGCCCCAAATTTATCAACATTGACGGCATTCCGTATCTGGAAGCGGAAGCCACGGAAAACCTGATTGGATAAGAGGCAGGGATGCAGGAGTACGAAAAAGGATTTATTGCGCTGGCCATCATGGGAGCATTGATTGCGCTGGGAAAAATGCTGAACAGCGGTGAGCCTATCACCGTCCGTTTACTAGCCGGTCGCCTGATTGTTGGCAGTGCGCTGTCACTGCTGGGCGGCGTGGCGCTGTATGTGGTACCGGACATTCATCCGCTGGCGCTGGTTGGCATTGGTTCGGGGCTGGGGATTCTGGGTCTGAACGGTGTGGAAGCCTGGCTGCGTAAAAAAGGGATCGGCGGTTTTCTGAATAAAGGGGCAGGGAAATGACTCTGAGCGAAAAACAACAGCTATTCACCGTAATGGTGGCAAATCTGATCCAGTGGGCGGAAGAACACGGCTATCGCCTGACGTTCGGTGAAGCGTACCGCACGCCTGAGCAGGCCGCACTGAATGCGAAAAAAAGGCAGCGGTATCACCAACAGCCTGCATACCCAGCGTCTGGCCGTGGACTTCAATCTGTTCATTAACGGCCAGTACCAGACCGACAGCGCGGCGTACCTGCCGCTGGGCGAGTACTGGGAATCGCTGGGCGGTACGTGGGGCGGGCGCTTTAAATCCCGTCCGGATGGCAATCACTTCAGCCTGGAACACAACGGGGTTCGTTGATGGAACATCCTGTGGTGAGAATTCTTCTGGTTGTCCTGACGTTCTGTAGCGGCTGGACGGTGGCAGGGTGGCAGCGGGACAGTATTGACCTTGCGATAAGCCAGACGGCCACCGCTACCGGAAAGCAGCTGGCAGACGCGGCCAGCGCGTCGGGACGAAAACTGGAGGAGCAGCTGGAGGCTTTAAAAAATGCGCCACCGCGTGAAATTCGTACCGAAGTGGTCAAGCCGGTCTTTACCAATCGTTGCCTGTCTGATGATTTTGTCAGCATGTACAACGAAGCCGCAGCCGGTACCGAGCGTGCGCTTTCAGGAAAACCTGAAAACTAAATGTACCACGCAGCTGCCGCGTCTGGCCGGAACGACAGGGCGTGATGCAGCTGAGTTATTAACCCTTTATCTGGACTTATACGGGCAGTGTGCTGCCCGGCATAACCAGCTTGTTGATGAAATTAATTTAAGAGAGAGTGTTATTTATGGAAAAGATTAATCTTACTGTTTGTGGTCAGGATATTACCTTTAAACCTAACCAGACGGCTTATAACAAATTCATTAATGAAATGGCGATGGATAATAAAGTCGTGCCGGCGCACAGTTATCTGACGCGTATTGTGGCTGCGGAAAGCAAAGAAGCACTGGCCGATATTTTAAAACGTCCCGGTGCTGCGCTTCAGCTTGCGGGTAAGGTTAACGAGATTTATGCGCCAGAACTGGAAATTGAAGTAAAAAACTAACCAGACGAGTCCAGACTATTGAAGAGAATGGACTCGAACAATATCTGATATTGCGCCGTTATTATCTCCCGCACGGGGAAGATACCGTGGATGATATTTCCGCTGCCATATGGCTGGATAATCCCCACTGGGAAAATATGCGCGTTGCGGTGGCTAACGGAATTAGCACGGCATTTAAAGGCACGGAATGAAACAATTAGATTTTACATTAAGCCTGATTGATAAACTGACCTGCCCGTTAAAACAGGCGCAGGCCAGCGTATCCGGCTTTGCGGAAAAATCAAAAAATGCCTTTAAGCAGATTGGTGCCGGTTCGCTGGCCATTCAGGGGGCATTGTCGCCGGCGATTGAGATGTATGACGCGCTAAACGATGCCGCCGCAAAAGGTATTGATGATACTTCGCTGAAAACCGTGCAGCGTGATGCGCTGCGCTTCAGCATGACCTACGGTGCCAGTGCGGTGGAGTTCGTGAAGTCAACGGAAGACATCAACGCCTCAATCGCCGGCCTGAGCACTACCGAGCTGCCGAAGGTGACGAAAGTCGCCAATACGCTGGCGTTTGCCATGAAATCCACCGCTGCCGAAACCACGGAATTCATGGGACAGATGTTCGGCAACTTTTCCGCTGAGGCGGCGAGGCTGGGTAAAGTCCCGTTTGCCGAACAGCTGGCGGGCAAGATGGTGTACATGCGCAAAACCTTCGGTACCGAGATGGGAACCATCAAAGACCTGATGGAAGGTGCACGTGGCGTCGGGACGAACTACGGCGTCGGGATGGATGAACAGCTGGCGGTGCTGGGACAACTGCAACGCACCCTCGGAACGGAGGCCAGCAGCGCGTACGAGGGCTTTATGACCGGCGCGATTGATGGCGCTAAAAAGCTCGGGCTGTCGTTTACCGATGTTAACGGCAAAATGCTGTCCATGCCTGACATGCTGGCGAAGCTACAAAACAAGTACGGTAAAAGCCTGGATGGCAACCTGAAAGCGCAGGCGGAGCTGGATGCCGCCTTTGGTGACAGTTCAGCAGTAGTGAAACAGCTGTATGGCAATGTTGCGTTACTTCAACGCAATATCACCGAGCTGGGCGGGGCTGACGGACTGAAGCGCACGCAGGAAATGGCGCAAAAGATGGTCAAGCCGTGGGATCGCTTTGTGCAAATCCTGAAATCTATTCAGACGGTGATTGGCCTGACGTTGATCCCCGTGCTGTATCCGGTGCTGAACCGCCTGGCCGATATGGGGCAGACCTTTGCCCGCTGGATGCAGATGTTCCCCAACATCGCGCGCGTTATCGGGTATGCCACGCTGGCACTGCTGGGTTTTGCTGCCGTGGGGGCGAGCGCCAATATTGTGATGGGTGTCTCTAAATTCATCATCATGGGGCTGACCGGTGTATGGCGGTTGCTGGTTGCGGTCGTGAAGTCGTACACCGTGGTTGTCTGGCTGGCGCAGAAAGCCGTTTTAGCCTGGAATATTGTGCTGAAAACCCTGCGCGGCGTGCTGCTGGCGGTGCGTATGGCTGCGATGCTGGCGGGAATCAGTTTCAATCTGATGAGCTGGCCGGTGCTTCTGATCATCGCAGCGATTGCGGCGCTGGTCGTGGGCTGTTACCTGCTGGTTAAGCACTGGGATGCCATTAAAGCCGCTGTCATGGACAGCGCCGCCTTTAAGGCTGCGGCGGAAGTGGTGAAGTGGCTGGCGGGTGTGTTCGACTCCGCATGGGATTCGATCGTCGCCGGCTGGAACAGCTTCATTGCGCTGCTCACCGGCTTTTCTCCGTAAAAGGCATTAAGCGGCATGGCCAACGGCATCGTGTCGCTGTTTGACAATATCTGGCAGACCATCAAAGGCGGGTTCCTGAAGTCCTGGAACTGGATTGTCGGCAAACTGAACAAAATCCCCGGCGTGGATATTAAGCTGTCTCCTGTTGTTAATCCCGTAAATCCTGAAGTTGCGGGCGGAGTGATGCCGCCCGTTATGCAGAATAATTACGCCGGCAATATTCAGCAGTCGCTGACAGCCAATACGCTCTCAACCGGGGGGCAACTAAAAGGCGTCGACCGGGGCGGAATCAGCAGCACTATCAGTAAAAATTCAAAAGCCGTAACGGACAACAGCAAGACGATTGGTGAAGTGCATTTCCATACAAAAGAAGCGCTTTCACCCGCTCAGCTAATGGAATGGCAGGAACTTAATTAATGAGTGATGTGCTTTATATCGACCTGCTTATTGAGGGGCGAAACTTTGTACTTAATACCGGCAGTGAGCTAGAGCTGTGCAATAACCGCAAAAGTATCGGGCAGGATGTTGTGCACTCGATTATCGAAAGCGGGCTGGCCACCTAGTTAATTGCCGAGCGCAGCCCGACATTACGCGCAGATATTTTTACCCAGCTGGAACTGCTGGTTGAAAGCGACGATCGCATTGTGCCAGGTACGGTGGAAATCCGCGAAGAGAGCGCGAAGCGGCTGCGGGTGACTGCCGGTACGTATGATTTTGGCAGCATTACATATCAGGTGAACCTATGACGGAAAAGCCAGAGGTCGATTTTGAAGAGGTAGTGAAAGCCAGTGGTATGCCGATCACGGAAGATGAGGTGCGTACCCGTTTCGATGCCGTCGTGGCCAATGAAGGGCTGATTACCAACACGTCCCGTATGTCGCCGTTCTGGCGGCTTATTACGGCGATTGTTACCGCGCCGGTGATGTGGCTTAAAGATGCGCTGGTTGCTGTGGTCATGCCCGGTATGTTTGTAGCCACCGCCACGGGGCAGATGCTGCGTCTCCTTGCCTGGGCGGTGAACGTCACCCCAAAACCGGCCAGTGCGGCCGAAGGTGTGATCCGCTTTTTCAAGGATGATGTAAAACAGGCTGTGACGGTCAAAGCCGGCACGGTGATTCAGACCGAGCGTATTAATGGCAAAGGGTATGCCGTTTCCACCGTCGCTGATGTCACGATTCCTTCAGGTACGGCTAACGCACTGCTGGCGGTAAAGGCGACAGGAACGGGCGGAGCGTACAATCTTGCGCCGGGCTATTTCCGCATTCTGCCGGTGGCCGTGGACGGTATCAGCCACGTCGCCAGTGAAGAAAACTGGCTGACGGTACCGGGGGCGGACGAGGAGAGCGACGACGAGCTGCGCGAACGCTGCCGTAATCAGTTTAATCTGGTCGGAAATTACCATACCGATGCTGTGTATCGTTCGATGATTGCCGGCGTTGCGGGGCTGAGTATTGACCGGATCTTCTTTGAGCACGACGCGCCGCGCGGACCCGGTACTGCCAATGCGTATCTTTTGCTGGACAGCGGCGTGGCGTCAGACCCGTTTATTGAGGCCGTCAACGACTATATCAACACGCAGGGGCATCATGGCCACGGCGATGATATGCAGTGTTTTGCCATGCCGGAAACCCGTCACGATCTGGTTGCCACGGTATGGGTTAAAAACCTGAGCAACCTGGAGCAGGAGCAGCAGGACAACCTCAACAAAGGGGTTGAAAACCTTATCCGCTGCGCCTTTCGGGAGAATACCGACTATGACGTGAAGAAGACGTGGCCATACGCGCGTTTTTTCTTCTCGCAGCTGGGGCGTGAGATCCACAAGACGTTCCCAGACACGGATTCGCTGGAATTTTCGCTGAAAGATATCACCAGTGAACTCAGCGTGCCGCGGCTGAACTCTCTGAGGGTGGATTTACAGAATGAATGATTCTCTTAAAAAGCTGGCCGGGATGATGCTGCCGTCATGGATGGATCAGGGTGAGCCGCAAAAGCTCCTGAAAGCGGCGCAGACCTTTTGGGCGGAGGTTTACAGCTGGATAACGTGGCCGCTGCGCCAGTTTGACCCGCTGACCTGCAACGAAACGATACTGGGTCTCATCGCATGGGACAGGGATATCAGCCGGTTTAACGGTGAACCGCTGAAGTTGTTCCGCCGGCGTGTCGCTTACGCCTTTGTGAATGCGGCCGATGCCGGCTCCGTCCAGGGCTTTATCAATATATTCGACCGCCTGGGTATTGGCTATGTGGAGTTGCTGGAGCGTCAGCCGGGGATTGACTGGGACGTGATACTGGTTCGCGTCACCGACAGCCAGATCTCCGACAACACGCAGCTGATGATCTAGATTATTCGCCAGTACGGCCGCACGTGCCGGCGCTATCAGTTTGAGGTGATTACCTCTGAAACCTTAGCCATCCGGGCAGGGTGGGATCAGGGTGAATATGTTGTTTATCCGGCGAGGATTGCCGGCACGGAAACCAGCAGCGCGACATTCAGCGCACGCTTACAGGGAGAGTAGTTTTTATGTCACAGACCGCTATCACGCTGGTATTTGAGCAGTGGAAAGCGCAGCAGGCTGCGACGGGTGAGCCTGTCCTGCTCGATGAGTTCGTTTTTGCGCTGGTTCCGGGGCTAGACCCGGCCTTGCCCGTCGAT
>NZ_MAYS01000335.1 GCF_001756855.1 Candidatus Erwinia dacicola
CCAAATAAAATGATTCTGCCTGACCTTTCCGTAGCGCACGCATCACTTCAATTCCTTTACATGCTGCGGACATTTACCTCCCCGCTTCAGCAATGCCAGCGCCCGCCCATACGTCGGGGCTTTATCTGTGTTGATCAACCGTGGAATTTCCAGGCGCTTCGTATTAGCTTCGTATTATTCAGAAGTTTACCCATAAAGCGATAGGCGGCTTTGGTGTGACGACGTGAAGACAGCTAAAAGCGCAGCCGCTTTTCCATCTCAGGTGCAGAACGCTGAACCCATCGATAAATCGTGGGGTGATCGACATTTACCCCTCGCTCAGCCAGCATCTCCTGCAGCTCACGATAACTGATGCCATATTTGCAGTACCAGCGGACGGCCCACAGGATAATATGACGCTCAAAATCTCGACCTTTAAATGGGTTCATGTGCTGCTCCTTCAACTAAACAGTGGCATCAGTTTACCATCGCCAGATCTTTGCAACAGTGCCCTCAATAGCGCCGTCGAAGCGGTAGTTGACCGCATCGGCGGTGAAATTTACCCGCTGGCTGGCCGGGCGAAAGACATGGGCTCGGCAGCCGTGTTGCTGACTATTTTGCTGGCTGTTTTTGTCTGGATCATCCTGTTAGTGCCGCATTTGCGATGAGTTTTCCAAAATTTGCAACAAACTGGATTTTGACCAACTTTATGTTTTCATCGCGCAAATACCTGTATATAATCACAGTTAACTGTATAAACAACTAGGGGGCGGAATGAAAGCACTAACGGCAAGGCAGCAGCAAGTTTACGACCTGATTCGCGACCACATTAACCAGACCGGCATGCCGCCGACACGGGCAGAGATTGCTACGCAGCTCGGTTTCCGTTCCCCAAATGCCGCAGAAGAACACCTCAAAGCTCTGGCGCGTAAAGGCGTAATTGAGATTGTTTCAGGTGCATCACGCGGTATCCGCCTGATAATCGAAGAAGAAGACGGTCTTCCGCTGATTGGTCGCGTCGCCGCAGGTGAACCGCTGCTGGCGGAGCAACATATCGAAGGCCACTACAAAGTGGACCCTGACCTATTTAAACCGGGCGCCGATTTCCTGCTGCGCGTCAGCGGGATGTCGATGAGAGATATCGGCATTATGGATGGCGACCTGCTGGCGGTACACAAAACCGAAGACGTGCGTAACGGCCAGGTGGTGGTTGCCCGCATCGATGATGAAGTGACCGTTAAGCGCCTGAAGCGTCAAGGTAACGCCGTGCAGCTGCTACCGGAAAACCCGGAATTCCAGCCTATCGTGGTTAACCTGCGTAGCCAGACGCTGACCATCGAAGGTCTGGTGGTCGGCGTGATCCGCAACGGCAACTGGCTGTAGCGGTTACCCACTCTAAGCGGGTCGGTCATGACCGATCCCGACTAAATCCAAATACTTCCCCCTGTGAAATCGGGGTACCACACCATGCGACTCCTCACAACAGCTGATAAACACCTCTGGCGGCTGATTCTTTCAAACTAGGCCTAGTGGATACCGCGGTAATGGCACTGTTGCAAAGATATTGATGAGTTAGCCTTTCGTGTTATTGAAAGGTCTTATCTTTCAAAGA
>NZ_MAYS01000336.1 GCF_001756855.1 Candidatus Erwinia dacicola
AGTTATGAATAACGCTATGCCTTCACTTAAGACGCTTTTGCAGCTGCCTTGCGGGTGGCAATTGATCCGACAAACAACTGGCCATGATGGAGTGACTATTCATTTGCAGGCAACGCGTAAAACCTCACGCTGCCCTGAATGCATGAGGCTCAGCAGTTCTGTACATAGCTGTCGACGACGCCGTATACAGCATCTGCCATGCGCTGGGCAGGCTCTCTGGCTGATATTTGCCGTTCGCCACTGGTACTGTCGTAACCCATCCTGTTCACGAAAAATCTTTGCCGAATCCCTGGCTCCTTTTGCGGGCTCACGACAGCAGACTTCGCAGTTAGTGCAAAATTAAAGTCTGTTGCAAATGGATGCTCTGCAGGCAAAGGACACTGAACTTGCAAAAGCTTGGATACTTGCAAATCTGCCTCGCGGCTTTCTTAATTGATGACATGATCTAGCTATCGCTGGCCTTTCCCCCCTGAAGGCACGACAGAAAAACGAAGGGATAACTCTTTGTGGAGAATAACAAAAATGGTTATCCGTGGCTTACGTGGAGCCATTACCGGGTCAGTTCCGCTGGAAGCGTATGTCGTGAAACTGAAGTGTGTGGGCCATCGCCTCAACGAGCCGCCCAGACGACGTATTCTTCAGATGGTCCGGACATTAAGTTAGCGCCTATGGGGATTCCCCTCCGGCACGGATTATTTTGCCGCACGTTCGAAAGAGGAAACAATTTCAGCTTTCGCCGTTGCAACGTTTTCCCAACCGTCAACTTTAACCCATTTGCCTTTTTCCAGCGCTTTGTACTGCTCGAAGAAGTGGGTGATCTGGCCGCGCAGAAGTTCTGGCAGGTCGTTCACATCTTGGATGTGCTCGTACTCTTTACTCAGCTTGCTGTGAGGAACCGCAAAAACCTTGGCATCTTCACCGGATTCGTCGGTCATTTTCAGTACGCCAACCGGACGGCAGCGGATCACTGAACTTGGCTGCAGTGGGTAGGGCGTTGGCACCAGAACGTCGACCGGGTCACCATCCAAGGAAAGCGTGTTGTTGATATAACCGTAGTTGCATGGATAGAACATCGCAGTCGCCATGAAGCGGTCTACGAACAGTGCGCCAGTCTCTTTGTCGACTTCGTATTTGATTGGAGAGGCATTCGCAGGGATCTCAATCACGACGTAGATATCATCTGGCAGGTCTTTGCCCGCAGGAACATGGTTCAGGCTCATTTCGATTCCTTAAATTAGCGTAGTTAAGTGCCAAGTATTATAGCTATCTCACCCGGCAACGCACCCCCTTTTCCCGGCTTTCAGAATAGACCTGAGTACGGTTTCGCGACGTTTGTGAAAAAAGAGGGAGCCTAGTGGTCAACTAGGCTGTGTCCCTTAA
>NZ_MAYS01000337.1 GCF_001756855.1 Candidatus Erwinia dacicola
AGCGGCCACGCGCTCAAGGATATAGGGCTTGAACGGGTCAAGCTTGCAGGGTCTGGGTGCGCGTGGCTTGTAGCGGATATCCGCTACGGGCAGCGGGCTACGGATATATCTGCGAACGGTCTCACAAGAGCATGAAAGCTGGCGCGCGATGGCGCGTATCGACATGCCCTGACGGTGTAAAACACTCATCTCCACTCTGGTCTCCAATGTCATCATTGGCAGTGCCTTAAAACTGCCATTTTTACCCTGGGTCGGTCAGATTTACATCGGCAGGTGGGCCAGTTTTACATCGGTAGCGACAATAAGCCGATGGTGCTCACTATCCTGCCGAATTTACACCACGTCCCAAGACTCTACCAATTGTCTGGATAATGCCGTTACGGAGAGGTTCTTCCGCAATCTGAAAGCAGAAATAGTTAACTACCGTCGTTATGAAACCTGAATGTGCCTAAATCCGTGTCCGGTTTTTGTTGATTATTACACAGCCTCGATGGCATACAGTTCACCGATGCGCCTTAGAGCTTCGGTGGTGATGTCGGTCAGCGTGCAGGCATGAACGTCGTGGATTTTTCTGCGCGTATGCGCCATGCAGGCCGCTCCAGTGATGCGCCCGTCTTCGTAATGTTGCTGCGGATGGACTCCCTTGCGGTCCGGTGAGTACGCGAACCACATCGCAGGCGGCAGTTGTGACCCCGCGTTGCGGTCGTCCCTCACGTACACCCACAGCCGAGTCGGCCGCGTGCTCCGTGAACTTCGCCGTGACGATGCGCGCCAGCAGGCCGGGGCCCGCGTAGCTGCGCTCTATGGGTTTTGACGGCATGGGGGCCTGAGCGATGTGGTCACAGCTGCAGCAGGCCAGCTTCGGCTGCCGTGTTTCGATAACCTTAAAGGTGCCGCTGATAAGCTCCAGCTGCTCCGATACGTCGCAGCCCAGCACGCTGAACTCGCCGCCGCATGCCGGGCGGGCGGTTTCTGCCGGCGACAGCGTGCGGGTTTCACGGGGAAGCGAGGCGGACAGCGGTTTGCGGGAAGACGACTGGCGCAGCGGCTGCGGGAGTGCCGGGTCATGCTGCTCGCCCAGCACCTCCGCCATCTCCTCCTGCAGGGCGCTGATGCGCTCTTCTGCCTCGCGTACCTTCGGAGCTTTTGCCGAACTGCATGCGCTGCAGCTTAGCGACCAGCGCCTTCAGGCGGTTTATTTCGCTGGCGTACGCCGCCACCCGTTGCGAGAGCAGGCGGTTATACTCCGCCATTTTGCGGATGGTGGTCTGCTACTCCTGCAGCAGTGCCCTGAGCCGGGCGTTTTCATCGGGGTATGAGGTATCCATGAACCCACTTTACAACAGGTTATATCCGCAGGCTAGGGCGTTCAGTCCGCTGCGGATGCCGCCAGTTAATGCCTTCCAGCAGCATCGACAGCTGCGCCGGCGTCAGGTGGACTTTACCGTCGTGGGTCACCGGCCACACGAAGCGACCCCGCTCCAGCCGTTTGAAGAACAGGCACAGGCCGTCCCGGTCCGCCCACAGCACCTTTGTCATGTCTCCCCGCCGCCCACGGAAGATGAACAACAGGCCATCCCGCAGCGTGTTCTGCACCTTCGCCGCCAGACCGTTGAAGCTGCAGCGCATGTCGGTGATGCCGGCGACCAGCCAGATACGCGCCCCTGCGGGAAAGTTAATCATGCCTCACCCTCCCTGAGTGCGCTAACCAGTGCGCGCAACAGCTCTGGCGTCAGCGGCCCGGTCAGGCTGAGGCTTCCGCCCGGTAGCGTCAGCCTGCAGCTGATGACCGGTGGAAGGTCTGCTGATACGGCCCCGGTCTGCCTAGGAAGCGGCGAAAGAGGCTCCACGGTGACCGGGATGAGTGTGGCTCTGCTGGCAGGATCCAGCAGCCCCTGACGATGCAGATTACGCCAGTTGAAAACTAGATTATCGTTAATGCCATGTTGCCGCGCCAGCTCTGCCACACAGGCCCCCGGCTCCCGACTCAGCTCCGTCATACGGATCCTGAACTCCAGAGGCCAGTCAGGACGGCGTTTTTTGACGGGAAGGTTTGTTTCGAGGTTGAAGGCGTAAAGCGCTTCCTCAAGGCGTTCCGGCGTATATCCTTCCGGCAGAGGCTAGTTAATCCCCGTCCGGCGAAAACGTTTAAACATTTTATGCGTGGCGGAAGTGCTGATATTGAGTTTCTCAGCGATTTCACGGTAGGTCAGGGCGTCGTTAAATCGCAGGCTGAGTGCAGTGGTGATCCAGATTCTTCTGGAGTAAGGCGTATTTTTGTCCACGGTAGTGTCCATGTTCGCGAAAGTGTCCATGGTAGGAAACACCGGCGAAAATAAAAGACGGTCTGGATGAGACGTTTACGATCGCCAAACTGTGAGGCATGTAAAGTTTCGGGATTATAGAGGGTGATTCCCCCGACGTGGACCTTCAGGGTTTGCTGATGCAGGCTGAGCTGTTCAATGCCGCTGAGATTGGCACTGATCACATACTCTTCGTGGGTGTGCAGCGGGAAAGCCGCATTGAAGGCGGAGGATTAACTCATCAGCCCGAGGTGTTCAACCAAAATACTCGAACCGATACCGATCAGTACCACGCCGCCGAAAATTTCTGCCCATTTGCCCAGCACCGGGCCAAGGAAGCGGCCGAGCAGGATACCGGCGGTCACCATAATCATGGTCGAGGTGCCAATCGCCAGCGCGGTAGTAACAATACTAACCTGCAGGAACGCCAAGCCAACGCCCACCGCCATCGCATCGAGACTGGTGGCGACTGCGGTACATGCCAGCAGCCAGAAACCGTGGCGGGTTGGCGCTTCTTCCAGCTCCTGTTCTTTTTTACGTAAGCCTTCAACGATCATACGGCTGCCTAAAATAAACAGCAGGCCGAATGCGATCCAATGGTCCCACACCATCACGTATTGACTGGCGGCAAGACCAATAGCCCAGCCAATCAGCGGCGTCAGCGCTTCAATCACGCCGAAAATCAGGCCTGTGCGCAGTGCTTCTTTCAGGGGCGGACGATGCAGGCTTACACCTTTGCCAATTGCCGCGGCGAAAGCGTCCATCGACATGCCAAAAGCCAGAATCAGGGTGGCATATAGGTTCATTGTAATTTATCCCAGTCTGAAGCAACGTGTGCGTTCCAAATCGTTAAAACATCAGCTTATGTCGGGAAAATAATCACAAGCCAGCCAAGTGAAACGCATCCTAGCACGAAAATGAATAGAAAAAAAGGAAGTAAAATCAGTGAGTTAAACATAGCCCTAGCTATGCTTTTTAACAGTAGCTATTTAAGATGGGGATTTTAAAGCGTAAACTGTAAAAGAATTAACATCTTACAAAAAGAGGTAATGCATCCAATTAGTAGAACATGTGCTTTCGATGAATGAGCCGATAACTTTTTCGTGGACCTCGATGGAACGTGAAAAGCAAATCGTTTTGCGGGCCAGACGCTTAATGCGGGTGCGAAGTGTCAGGGTGTTACGCTCAATGCGTTGCGTAAAAATTTTGCCCATCAGGTGCTTCTCCTTCGGCACTTCTCTGGCATAGCTCCCCCAGTTGTCACTGGTTAGCATACCGATGCTGAATGGTGTTAACAGGGTCAATAATTCCCGGCAGGTCTCATCCGTGCGCGGACCGAAGGTGTAGGCCAGTACGCCGCCTGTAAGTGCCACATCGGTGTGAGTGACCAGAGAAGAAGTTATCCAGCGGGGTGCGAGCTTTTTAAAGCCTGAATGACAGTGTTGATGCAGATGCTGGAATACACGGCGACAACACTGGCAGCGAAATCGCTCACGCTTAGTCGGGCTGAGTCCATGCCGGTAAACTTCATCGGAATCACAGCGGGGACAATGGATATGGACAGTTACGGTAGCCATAACAACACCTCAACTAATGGCAGAATATCATAAAATCCAACCATTTAGAGGCATTGCCGGGTTGGTGGTTGCGTTGATTAGTTGATTAGAGGAATTATGGTTATTTGTGGTGTATGGGGATTCGAG
>NZ_MAYS01000338.1 GCF_001756855.1 Candidatus Erwinia dacicola
TTTGTTGCGTTTCGACTGGGGATGGGGCTCTGTGCGGTAGTGCCGATGCGCTAGTATCACTGTTCTCATACGGTGACTGGCTGCCGGTATTCGGCGAATAGCAGGCATAAAAATCTATGGTCCCCACCATTTTTGCAACACTGATTTTTGATTTCAGAGAGCCATTTTTTATGTTAGGTTTTCACTAGGTCGATACGCCGTTCATGTCATCAATAATCAGTCTTCGCAAAACCAGATAGGGAACTACGTTATTAACGATTAACCCGTCAGGTAAACTGCGTTACCGTTACCTTTCAAACACGGTTTGCCGGCTCGTTATTGCCCACGCTATTCGGGCCATCTTGTTCGCTAGGGCATAGGCCACTACATTTGAGTGCTTTCGTTCAAACTGAGTTCTTACCCATTCAGCCAGACTTCCTGACTGATGTTCGATTCTCTGGATAGACAGACAGCCTAGCACATTGAACCAGCAAACGTCGCAGGTTTTTATCTCCGCGTTTACTTATGCCTAAAAGTGTATTTTTGCCGCTCGTCTGTACTGGCGTGGTACCAGTCCGGTTGAAGCAGCGAGATCCCGGCTGCTGGCATATTGCTTACCATCGCCCAACTGAGAAGATAAAACGCTGGCGGTTATTGGCCCTATACCCGGTATAGTCTGAAGGTGCTGTCCTGTTTCATCATGGCCCAGTTCCTGCTCCAGCTCTGTTTCCAGTTCAGTGATCTGCTCTGTCAGGTAAAGATAATGCGCATGTAAACGCATCAGTAACCGTGCAAGATAGGCCGGAAGTTCATTATCAGCCAACACCGTTGAAAGCCGTCTTATAACGGCAATGCCGACGGGCATACTGATACCAAATTCCAGTAAAAAAGCATGCATCTGGTTCGTTGTCTTAATCTCACCAAGGATTCCCTGATCCGATGCAGGGCACGCATAGCCTGTTGAGCCTCAGTTCTGGGTTAAACAAATCGCATGGACGGGCAAGATGCTGCTTCGTAGATGGCTTCAGCATCGACAAAATCATTTTTGATGGTTAGGAGATTGAATCGCCTCTTCTGAGAGCGCCCAACCATGAATGTCAGAACGAACTATCCCTTTGATGCGGCGCTCGTGCGTAGGTTTAAGTATGAAAATGCAGTTTTTGTCGTGTTTTTAAGCGGAAAGCTATTTTTCAGGCACACTAATCCGGCTCAGGCATCCGCAACCATCGCTTTTTCTC
>NZ_MAYS01000339.1 GCF_001756855.1 Candidatus Erwinia dacicola
CTCCTAACCATCAAGTGCTGAATCATTTGGGGCTGTCGGTGCGTGCGTGACAGCGCATACTTAAAGTGGCGCGGACTATTGCCGATCTGGCAGGCGAGCAGAAGATTAGGCGGGAACATCTGACTGAAGCAGTAAGCTACCGTGGGATTGATCGTCTAATTATACATCTGCAAAACAGCCTAGAATGATGGCAAAGAAAAGGGGCCGGAGCCCCTTTTCTCTTAATCGTCATTCTCTGTATAGTCTTCAATACCTTCCATCTGCGGCTTGCCGCCTGAAAGGGTGTGGAAACGTTTAGGACGTTTAATTCGAGTCATATACTTTGACCAGACTTTCTCGGCCTCAGTGTGCGGCTCACGCACACCACGGCACACCTCAATAAACAAACGCTCTTCTTCCGTCGTTGGCTCACGCTTTGCTAGGTCCAACTCGTTAAAAGCGTAACCATAACGCTCAAGAAGTTGGGCTTCTTTGATGGTGAAATCGCCGTGACGGGAGAACCCGCGAGGGTAATGTTTGTTATCAAAAAAATGATTCGTTGTTGTGAAGCTTTCCGCCATTTTACACGCTCCTAACTCTTTTATGGCCGTGCTATTTATGGCGCGGAGTATTAGATAGGCTTGACAGAGTGTAAAACAAAACATTTAAATCATAACGACAAATGTTTTTAGGAGATGGATGTGGATAAGGAATTACTGAAGACCTTTCTTGAAGTGAGCAGAACTCGCCACTTTGGACGTGCCGCTGAAGCACTCTATCTCACGCAATCTGCTGTAAGTTTTCGCATCAGACAGCTTGAAAACCAGCTGGGTGTGAATCTGTTTACCCGCCACCGTAATAACATCAGGCTGACGTCTGCAGGAGAACGACTACTCCCCTATGCCGAAAGCCTGATGAGCACTTGGCTGATAGCCAAGAAAGAGGTGGCGCATACACAGCAACATCACGAGCTGTCGATAGGGGCAAGTGCTTCAATGTGGGAAGCCTATCTGACACCGTGGCTACAAACCCTATATGAGAACCGTGAGAGCCTGCATTTGGAGGCTCGAGTCGCTCAGCGCCATTTACTGGTCAAACAACTGCACGAGCGGCAGCTTGACCTGTTAATTACCACTGAAGCACCGAAAATGGACGAGCTAACCAGCCAGCAAATTGGCCATATTTCTCTAACTTTGTTCCGGTCGCGAAAATCGGAAAAAAAAGAGAAATATGACTATATTAAGTTGGAGTGGGGTGCTGATTTCCATCAGCATGAAAGCTATCTGGCAGGGGCAGACGATGTGCCAGTGCTGACGACAACTTCTGCACATTTAACCCGTCAGCTGCTGCACACTACAGGAGCCTGTGCATTTTTACCTGAAATCTGGGGTAAGGAGTACAGCGATTTAATGGTGATCCTGGACACGGCTGTTGTCTCCCGACCACTGTATGCGGTGTGGTTAGAAAACAGCGATCAGCAGGCCTATATTCGCCAGCTGATAAAATTTCCGGTGAATATTAAAGCATAAATCGTTGTTAAAACGCACACAAGGGTCAGCTTGCTGGTAAGCGCCCGATGTAGGACGTCTGTCAGATCACTGTCAATCAGGCGATGATAGTGTCCACTTAAATTTAGAGGGACACTATCACTGGTGACAGATCTCACAACCTAGCGCAAACGCGCCATCCTATGGCACTGTTGCAAAGATATTGATGAGTTAGCCTTTCGTGTTATTGAAAGGTCTTATTTTTCAAAGACTCTGCTCACCAGACGCATCTCGCCTAGGGGATGCCCCAAATAAAATGATTCTGCCTGACCTTTCCGTAGCGCCTGCATCACTTCAATGCCTTTGATTGTGGCGTAAGCCGTCTTCATTGATTTGAAGCCCAGC
>NZ_MAYS01000340.1 GCF_001756855.1 Candidatus Erwinia dacicola
ATTATCTGAATTCGCGAGATACAAAAGATGTCCGGAGATGGTGGGTCAAGATCACAAATAGGGAAAAGTGATATTTAATATCAATTATAACAGGTAGTTATGCGGAATTGTCACGTGGCTGTCAACCTTCAGTGCGGCCTTAATGCTGCGAGCTGAAGGTCATTGGCAGTTGCAGAGAGGATCATCAGGCAGGGTTGAAAATATCGACGAAGGTGACATCCAGACCATGATGCTGCGCCAGCCAGTCGCCCAACGCCTGAATACCGCAGCGCTCGGTGGCATGATGCCCGGCGGCGAAGAAGTGCAGCCCCTGCTCGCGCGCGCTGTGGATGGTCTGCTCGGACACTTCTCCGCTGATGAAGGCGTCAACGCCAAACGCCGAGGCATCATTAATATAGCCCTGACCGCCGCCGCTGCACCAAGCAACGCGCTTAATCAGTGCCGGGGCGTTATCCCCGCAGTGCAGCGGCTCACGGCCTAATACCTGAGCAATACGCTGCGCCAGCTGCTCGCCGTTTATGGGGATTCTCAGCTCCCCCCACGGCAGCAGCAGAGCGATCTCGCCTTTGACGTCGATATCGAACATCTTCGCCAGCAGCGCGTTATTGCCCAGCTCAGAGTGACCATCCAGCGGCAAATGCCAGCCAAACAGGTTGATATCGTTGGCCAGTAGCGTTTTCAGCCGCTGGCGCTTTATGCCCTTAATCGCCGGGGCTTCGCTCTTCCAGAAATAGCCGTGATGCACCAGCACTGCATCGGCCTCTAAGCGCACTGCCTCGTCGAGCAGCGCCTGGCAGGCGGTTACGCCGGTCACCACTTTTTTAATTTCGCCCCGCCCTTCAATCTGTAATCCATTGGGGGCGTAATCTTTAAAATTTTCGGTGTTAAGCAGTTGGTTAACCAGCCGTTCCAGTTCAGTATTCAGCATAATTAGTCCGTCTGTTTGCATGCCGCTTCAAAAGCGTCCAAGGTTTGCAGGCGTGCCTGTTTATGTTCCACTATTGGCTGCGGATAATCGAGGGTTTGCTGATTTTTCTTTGCCCACTTGTGCGGCTGATGGATATATTTCTCCGGCACATCGCGTAGTTCCGGCAGCCAGTGGCGAATAAATTCACCGCTTTCATCGAAGCGTTCGCCCTGAGTCGTGGGGTTAAAAATGCGAAAATAAGGTGCAGCATCGGTGCCGGTAGACGCTGCCCACTGCCAGCCGCCATTGTTTGCGGTCATGTCGCCATCAATCAGCTGCGTCATAAAATATTGTTCACCCGCGCGCCAGTCGATCAGCAGATCTTTTACCAAGAAACTCGCGGTAATCATGCGCAGGCGGTTATGCATCCAGCCCAGCTTATTAAGCTGGCGCATCGCAGCATCGACGATCGGGTAGCCGGTTTTCCCCAGCTGCCACGCCTTCATCCCCTCGGCATCGTCGCGCAATTTGGCACCGCGCGGCCAGCGGGTAAAGGGCTGATGACGGCACAGCGACGGGTAAGCCACCAGCAAATGACGGTAAAACTCGCGCCAGATAAGCTCGTTAAGCCAGACAAACACTTTGCCGTCCTCCAGTCTGCGCAGATGCTGCTTCAGCAAGCGGTGCAGGCACTGACGTGGCGACAGCACGCCTGTCGCTAGGTAAGCCGACAGGCAGCTGGTGCCGTCAAGCGCCGGAATATCACGCTGTGCATGATAGTGTGTCACCGGGGTCTGGCAAAATTCGCGTAGCCGGGCAATGGCGGACTTCTCACCGGGAGCAAACAGCGCGCTGTCGATATCCTCACGCGGATAGTCGAACGCTTTCAATCGGCGGGGGGTGGTTACTGCGCCTTCCGCACGACAGGCTGGCGCCGGTAGACATTCGGGCAGTCCTTCCTGTAACCGCTTCACGAAGGCTTTACTGAAAGGCGTGAAAACTTTGTACATCTCGCGGCTGCCGGGCGGCAGCAGCAAGCTGTCGTTGAAGCCCTGTACCATCACCTCGTCTTCAAACAGCGTGCTTTCTACCGCAGCATCGCGCTGGCGCTCATTAACCTCGTACTGATAGTTGTAGAACAGGCGGTCAACCTTGTGCTCTTGACAAAATTGCCGCAGTAGCGAAACGGAGGCGTTGAAGTCGGCGCACTGCTCAAGATGCAGTGGAATACCTTTTGCCGCCAGCAACTGCTGGAGTTCCTGCAAGCTTTGCCAGATAAACTCCGCCTGTTTGGGTGCCATATGGTGCGACTGCCACTGCCCGGGTGTGGCGATAAACAGGGCAATAACCCGTGCATTGTCAGAACGACAGGCGGCGTACAACGCATGGTTGTCGTTGATGCGCAGATCGTTGCGCAACCAGATCAGATGAGTTGTCATAATGCTCCCTGAAATTATTGTCCGTACCGCAGGTGCAGTGCTTCCGGATAAGGCGCAAAGTAACGCTGTTCGGCCAGCCACGGATGCGGGTATTCCACCATATAGTGTTGAAGCAGGGATATCGGTGCCAGCAGCGGCTGCAGGCCCTGACGGTAGTGATCGATCAGCTTCGCCAGCTCCTGGCGCTGGGCTGAAGTCAGCTCACGGCGGAAGTAGCCCTGCACATGCATCAATACGTTGGTGTGATTGCTGCGCGTCGCCTCATGCTTCATCAGGTCCATCAGGTGCTGGCGATACTCCAACGCAAAATCTTCCAGCGATTCCCACTGGTCTATTTTGGCGACGAACGGGCCAATCTGACGGTAGGCAGGCTGTGAATGAGCCAGCAGCAGCAGCTTGTAACGGGTATGGAAGGCCATCAGTTTGGCGCGCGTCAGGCCGCTGCTCCACAGCTGGTTAAACTCGTGCAGGGCATACACCCGCGCAACAAAATTCTCGCGCAGGTTGGGATCGTGCAGGCGTCCATCTTCTTCCACCGGCAGCCACGGCATCCGTGCCATCAGCTCTCGGGTGAATCGATGGACGCGTACCCGCTCCATACCACAGCTGGAAGATTTAGCGCAAACGATATAGCCGCAAAGATGGTGCAGGCGATGGACTTTTTCGGCAGAGAATGCCTGCATCTCCTTGGTGACCGAATCCGTTTGGTCGTTACTGAAGTACACGGAGATTTCTCCACCCTCCTCCGTCAGGCGCAGTGCCGGACGCGGGGTTGGCAGGCCAATTGCCATTTCAGGGCAGGCGGGCTCATAACGCATAAACGGTGCCAGCTGCTCGGCAACAAAAGCATTGTGTTTATGGCCGCCATCGAAGCACACTTCCTCGCCCAGTAAACAGGCACTGATACCTACCGGAATTTTTTCGCCCATAGTTATACAATCTCTAAAGCTATGTACAACTTTTAATGTTGCGGAAAAAGCCCGACGACAGGCAAAAAAACGTCGATAAGCGGGATTTTAGAAGAAATTTCGGGGTTAGCCTTCTTTTCCGATCAATCCGAAAAATCACAGGAATTCGCACTCTGCGGCTTCTGACTGCGCCAGCCAGACTGGTCGCTGGTTTTTACCCATACGCGGTGCAGATAGCTATAGAAACGTGCGCGATCGCCACGGAATAACATCACCGGCAGGGCCAGCACACCACAAACCACGATGGTCGCACGACGCATGAAAATCCGTGTGGGTGAACAGTTGTGATAAAGACTCATACGTCCTCCTGAATAATCGCTGAAAAGATACCGTGTGTAATCTGACTAAAATAGTAGCGCTTCTGGTGTGATTTTACTACTGGTTCAACCACTGTTGGCGAAAAAGCACATTAAATTCAGCTCGACTGAAATTTAGTTACATTTTTGTTAAAATAGTATCGTAATTAGCACGATTAAACCGACTCTGTTAACTACGCAGGTGATTGCGAACTATCACAGACGCTCTGCCCACTTTTTGCTAAATTAGCTGCTATTAAGCGGTTAAGCAGCAGGGACAACGTGGCCACCATTCTGATTGTTGAAGATGAAAAGAGATCCGCCGTTTTCTGCGCGAGGCGCTGGAGGGGGAAGAATTTTGTGTGGTTAATGCAGACACGCTGAGCCAGGGTCTGATTGAAGCGGCAACGCGCAAGCCGGAGCTGACAATCCTCGGTCTCGGTCTGCCGGACTGTGACGGCAGCCAGTTTATCCGTGAGATCTGTCAGTGGAGCAGCATGGCGGTCATCGTGCTGTCTGCCCGCAGCGATGAGCAAGATAAAATCGCAACACTGGATGCTGGGGCCGATGATTTTCTCACCAAGCCTTTCGGCGTGGGTGCGCGTGGCGCTGCCCCACCGTCTGCCTTAGGGCAATGACAGCCTCAGCGCACAGGTCAATTTTTTGGGCAGCGTTAGCGTGGATATCGCCGCCCGTCGCGTTACCTGTCACGGTGAAGATCTGCACCTGACGCCAATAGAATTTCGCCTGTTGGTCTGTAGTGGTCAACTAATACTGGCCACAGCATTAGACTGTAAGTAGTACAGCCGCTCAGATTCGTTGGGCGTCAGAC
>NZ_MAYS01000341.1 GCF_001756855.1 Candidatus Erwinia dacicola
GGATATAGGGCTTGAACGGGTCAAGCTTGCAGGGTCTGGGTGCGCGAGGCTTGTAGCGGATATCCGCTACGGGCAGCGGGCTACGGATATATCTGCGAACGGTCTCACGAGAGCATGAAAGCTGGCGCGCGATGGCGCGTATCGACATGCCCTGACGGTGTAAAACACTCATCTCCACTCTGGTCTCCAATGTCATCATTGGCAGTGCCTTAAAACTGCCATTTTTACCCTGGGTGGGTCAGATTTACATCGGTAGCGACAGGTATAGCGGTGGTCGACAACTAACTTCGCCGCTTCGAGCTTAAATTCCGGCGTGAAATGTTTAGCCATTGGGTCACCTGTGGTGTTGGGAAGGTGAGAATATCACCTTCCGATCAGGTGGCCAGTATCAGTGTGCCACTACAATTTATCATGGCCGTTTATAGTACCGAAGTCTCTCCCTTTATTTTTACTGAAGAGCAGACAGAAACCATAAATACCGGCTTTGACATGCCGGGAAAGCCCTTATAGTACAATAATTTCCGATATCCAAACTGACCCCAAACCGGACGGAAGTGGAGTTAGCCACGCTGGACTGGGTGGACTGGTACAACAACAGAAGACTACTCGGGCGGCTGGGTTACATCCCTCTTCTGAAGCTGAACTATTACGCTTCGCAATTAGCATCAGAGGAAGCGGCGTAGTATTGCCGAAATTACTCTCTAATAAACTCGGGGCTATTCAATCTAGGACAGTCCCTTTTTTTAATCAAGCTGCAACGCCCACTGCTCGGCCCAGGGGGTAAAGTCCCTTTCGAGGTACGGACTTTCGCTGGCGTCAATCATCAGTACATCGCCAACGCGCGTGCCGCCCAGCTCCTGCAACAATACATCAAATTTCAAACCGCCGCCGCAGAAGTTGGCGTAGGTGCTATCGCCAAGCGCGATCATTCCATACCGTAAATCCGACTGATACATATCTTTTATGCCTTCGTACAAGGGCACAATACTGTCCGGTAAATCCCCCTGCCCGGTGGTCGATGTCACTACCAGCGCGTATTTCACGGAATATGACTCCCAGTCTTTGACTTCTGGTTTTTCAAAGACTTTCGTCTGATGTCCCAGACTGTTCAAAATAGCCTGCGCTTCTTCGGCGACCAAGATTGCATTTCCATGCATCGTGCCGACAAAAATTCCGACTTCTGCCATGACTATTTTCCTGAATTGACCTGTATGATCTCATCCTGCCCGCAGTCGTTGGCAAATTCAACCCTTTCTTTTAGCGGGTGCAGGGCTTTGTTGAATAAATCAAACTTTTTAGATGATTGGCGGCTCTGATCGGCTTTGTTGAATAAATCAGAGTTAGCCGACAAGATGCCTCCCGCTGCTACACCTTGTGCGGCATACCCAACGCCCCATTCCCACTCG
>NZ_MAYS01000342.1 GCF_001756855.1 Candidatus Erwinia dacicola
TGGCTGACGCTGTCGCCATGTTTTTCGAGATAGCGGTTCCAGCCGTTATCGATGGTGAAAAGGAGTTTGGCGGGACGCGGGATATACATGGAGCTGAGTATAAAGCGGAGCTCCAGTCATGCAAAGCACCGGAACGGCGAAGCCGTGACGCTCGCCCTGTAAGGGCGCTACGTTCAGTCATCATCGTCGCGGTTTACCCGCTATTTTGTGATGCTCCGCGTGCGGATGTAAATCACGCATTGCGAATTATCCCCGAACGTTACTGCTTGTTTGTTCTGACAAAATACCGCGCGTAAACTTTGTGCTTCAGCCGTGGTTTTTTGCCAGAATTATCAAGATAAGCTGCTGTTTAATATGCTTTGTAACAATTTCAGCTACAATATAAACCATTATTGACTGTTACATTTAGGCTGGTAATACCAGCTCAAGCAATAGCACCTTTGGGAGTCACTCAATGCAAGAAAAATACAAAATCCTGGTGGTCGATGATGACATGCGTTTACGTGCGCTACTGGAACGCTATCTGACCGAACAGGGTTTCCAAGTGCGTAGCGTAGCGAATGCGGAGCAGATGGACCGTCTGCTGACGCGTGAATCCTTCCATCTGATGGTGCTGGATCTGATGCTGCCGGGCGAAGATGGTCTGTCTATCTGCCGCCGTCTGCGCAGCCAGAGCAACCCGATGCCGATCATTATGGTGACCGCGAAAGGCGAAGAAGTAGACCGTATCGTCGGGCTGGAAATCGGCGCGGACGACTACATTCCTAAGCCTTTCAATCCGCGTGAGCTGCTGGCGCGTATCCGTGCCGTACTGCGCCGTCAGGCCAATGAGCTGCCGGGTGCCCCTTCGCAGGAAGAGGTGGTGATTGCCTTTGGTAAGTTCAAGCTAAACCTCGGTACGCGTGAGATGTTCCGTGAAGATGAGCCTATGCCACTGACCAGCGGCGAGTTTGCGGTACTGAAAGCGCTAGTTAGCCACTCGCGTGAACCGCTGTCGCGTGACAAGTTGATGAACCTAGCGCGTGGCCGCGAGTACAGTGCAATGGAGCGTTCTATCGACGTGCAGATCTCCCGCCTGCGCCGCATGGTGGAAGATGATCCGGCGCATCCGCGCTACATCCAGACTGTCTGGGGCTTGGGTTATGTCTTCGTACCGGACGGCAGTAAGGCATGAGGCGACTCCGCTTCTCTCCCCGCAGTTCATTTGCCCGCACTCTGTTGTTGATCATTACCTTGCTGTTTGTCAGCCTAATAACGACCTATCTGGTGGTGCTTAATTTTGCCATTCTGCCCAGCCTGCAGCAGTTTAACAAAGTGCTGGCGTATGAAGTGCACATGTTGATGACTGACCAGCTGCAGCTGGAAGATGGCACGCAGCTGGAAGTGCCACCAGCATTTCGCCGTGAAATATACCGCGAGTTGGGCATTTCGCTGTATACCAACGCGGCGGCGGAAGAGAGCGGATTACGCTGGGCTCAACACTACGAATTCCTCAGCCAGCAGATGGCGCAGCAGCTCGGTGGCCTAACCGATGTGCGCGTCGAGGTTAATAAAAACTCACCGGTGGTTTGGCTGAAAACTTGGCTGTCGCCCGATATCTGGGTGCGCGTGCCGTTGACCGAAATCCATCAGGGCGACTTCTCGCCGCTGTTCCGCTACACGCTGGCGATTATGCTGCTGGCGATTGGCGGGGCGTGGTTGTTTATCCGCATCCAGAACCGCCCCCTTGTGGAGCTGGAACATGCCGCGCTGCAGGTGGGTAAAGGGATTATTCCGCCGCCGCTGCGCGAGTATGGCGCGTCCGAGGTGCGTTCAGTTACCCGGGCCTTTAACCAGATGGCTTCCGGCGTTAAACAGCTGGCCGATGACCGTACTCTGTTGATGGCCGGAGTTAGTCACGATCTGCGCACGCCGCTGACACGCATCCGTCTGGCAACCGAGATGATGTCGGAGCAGGACGACTACCTTGCGGAGTCGATCAACAAAGATATCGAAGAGTGTAATGCGATTATCGAACAGTTTATCGACTATCTGCGCACCGGCCAAGAGATGCAGTTTGAACGTGCCGACCTCAACAGCGTGCTGGGCGAAGTGGTGGCCGCAGAGAGCGGCTACGAACGTGAAATTGAGAATGCGGTGATGTCCGCCGAGCTGATGCTGGATATCAACCCACTGGCCATCAAACGTGCCGTAGCGAATATGGTGGTGAACGCCGCCCGTTACGGCAATGGCTGGATTAAAGTCAGCTCCGGACGCGAGTTGCAGCGCGGCTGGTTCCAGGTGGAAGATGACGGCCCGGGAATTGAGCTGGACCAGCTGAAGCATCTGTTCCAGCCGTTTGTGCGCGGCGACAGCGCGCGCAGTACCAGCGGCACCGGCCTCGGCTTAGCGATTGTGCAACGTATTATCGATGCGCATCAGGGAACGCTGGAGATCGTCAAGAGCGATAAAGGTGGCCTGCGCATTCGTGCTTACCTGCCGCTGCCCCCGACCAGTCTGCCCGGCCCGATGGTGTAATCGGAAACCGGGTAGGGCGTGGCGTAGCATGCCGCGCCCGGTTAATCCGTGTTGACATGACCCAAAACAGCTTGGCAATCTCCGCATTGTCAATCGTCTCCCCGCTTAGCGTCCGCACAGGAACTCACTGCCCAGCAGCTGCAACGAGATCACGATATCGGGCTGCATGCGCTTAATCTTCTGCAGATGCTGACTGTCGTTCACCAAGCAGATGGTGCGCGTTGCGCTACCGCCCGCCTTTTGATGCGCCGCGCGATAAATGCGCCCATTTCCGTGAGATAAATGGCATCGCTGCGGCGTTTCAATATCTGCAAAAGGATTACAATCCTACCGCGTCAACCTTTCTCTGACCATCTACCGGAAAATACCGGTAGAGAGTCGATAACCCCACACCGTAGATAATGGACAACTGCTGGCGGGTGTGCCCCTTCGCCAATAGCCGCCCAATCTGCTATCGCTCATACGCTTTTAATGCGTTGGGCCTT
>NZ_MAYS01000343.1 GCF_001756855.1 Candidatus Erwinia dacicola
CCTTGACGGACTCGACCATTTTTTTGCCGAATGGCAAACTTAATCTGATTCAGGTTAAGGTTAAGGTGTAGGGATGGCATCACGCCAATTTTGTAAACAGAATCAGCAGGGAAAATCTCATGGAAAAAAAAATCGGCTTCATTGGCTGCGGTAATATGTCGAAGGCTATTATTGCTGGCCTGGTCACCGCCGGGCAGGTCAGAGCAGACAATATCTGGGTATTTGACCACAAGCCCGAAACCAACCTAGCGATGCAGAAGCAGTATGGCATCACCCCGGCAAAGAACGCCGCCGAAGTTGCCGAACAGGTCGATATTCTGTTCGGCGCGGTAAAACCTAATGCGATCCTCTCCGTAATGAAGGATATTGCGGGCAGCCTGAATAAAGAGACGCTGGTGGTGTCGATTGCCGCTGGCGTGATGCTGGACTCGCTGGCCTCAGTGCTTGGCCACGACCGTAAAATCGTGCGCGTAATGCCGAACCCCCCCGCGCTGGTCAACGAAGGCATGACCTCGGTCACCCCCAATGTGCTGGTGACCAAAGAAGAGGCCGATGCGGTAGTGGAGATTTTTAGCGGCTTCGGCAAAGCGGCGCTGGTGCCGGAATACCTGATCCACGCGGTGGTCTGCGTAAGCGGCTCTGCCCCGGCCTATGTATTTATGTTTATTGAAGCGATGGCCGATGCGGCCGTGCTTGGCGGGATGCCGCGCGCTCAGGCTTACCAGTTTGCTGCTCAGGCGGTGAAGGGTGCAGCAGAAATGGTGCTGGAGACCGGCAAGCATCCGGGCGAACTGAAAGATATGGTGTGCTCACCGGGCGGCACCACCATCGAAGCGGTGAAAGTGCTGGAGCAGAAAGGCTTCCGCTCGGCGGTGATTGAAGCAATGCAGCAGTGCATGGCGAAATCTGAGCAGATGAGCAAGTAATAAAAGAATGCAGTCAACGGGGTTACCTGCTGGCTGCGCTATTTAAGCTTCGATGTGGCCCGGCTGAGCTGCTCCGCAGCGTCCAGAGTCATCGACTGCTGCATACGCTAGCACCAGCTCAACGTTGAAAGTATAGCACCCGCAGGGGAGACTGTAATTTAAATTGTGTATCTGCCTGTTTTTGATATGTTCATTCCAACAACGGAGACAGGCAAACTATGGACGAAAAGAAAGGTACTGTTGCAAAGATCTG
>NZ_MAYS01000344.1 GCF_001756855.1 Candidatus Erwinia dacicola
CTGCACCAGCGCGTCAACCTTACGGGTGGAGACGCCGTTTATCCACGCTTCCTGGATGACCGCGTTCAGTGCTTTCTCCGACAGCCTGCGGGCCTCAAGGAAGGACGGGAAGTACGAGCCTTCACGCAGCTTCGGTATACGCAGGTCCAGGGTACCGAGGCGGGTGTGGTACTGACGGTCACGGTAGCCGTTACGGTAGGTCTCCCGCTCGTCACTGCGCTCATGAGGCTCTGCGTTGATGCGCTGAGTGACATCGGCCTCCATGATGCGGTTGAGCATAAATTCGGTGAGTTCACGCAGAAAGTCCTCGCCGCCGAGTTGCATCAGGGTGTTGCTGAATGTCATGCTGTTGTCGGCCATCGGTTGACTCCTTCTGAGATAATTGTCTGATTAACCATTACCTTACCGGATAAGCCAATGGCTCTCACCATCCTTCCAAATTTACACCACGTCCTAAGACTCTACCCGATGTGCATGCCAGGACACCGACCGACATCACAACCGAAGCGCTGAGGCGCATCGGGAAACTGTATGCCATCGAGGCGGAGATACGCGGCAGTCCGGCAGACGAGCGGCTGGCGGTACGAAAGAGCAGACCGTTCCGCTGATGCAGTCGCTGCATGACTGGATACAGGGGCAGATGAAGGTACTGTCGCGCCACTCGGATACGGCGAAGGCATTCGCCTATCTGCTGAAGCAGTGGGACGCACTGAACCTGTACTGCAGCAACGGCTGGGCGGAGATAGACAACAACATCGCGGAGAACGCGCTGCGCGGCGTTGCCCTGGGTCGGAAAAACTGGCTGTTCGCCGGTTCAGATACGGGTGGCGAGCGGGCAGCAGTGCTGTACTCGCTGATCGGCACCTGCCGGCTGAATGGTGTGGAGCCGGAGGCGTGGCTGCGTTATATCCTGGGACATATCTAGGACTGGCCGGTAAACCGGCTGCGCGACCTGCTGCCGTGGAAAACCGAACTCACATCTGCATAAGCGTCAATACGGTCTGGATGTGACGCTTACTTATAGATAACATCTTTCTTATTATCAATTTGCATTAGACCGTGAACCCGATCGCATCCCAAGCCTGCTGACGGGTATTCGGCGCGTTGCTTCAAACCTTGGATGAAATGAAAAATGAAATTGCAGCAGCTGCGTTACATCGTTGAAGTGGTGAACCATAATCTCAACGTCTCTTCAACGGCCGAGGGCCTGTATACTTCACAGCCCGGTATCAGTAAGCAGGTGCGCATGCTGGAAGATGAGCTGGGGATCCAGATATTCGCCCGCAGCGGTAAGCACCTGACTCAGGTCACGCCAGCGGGGGAAGAGATTATCCGCATCGCGCGCGAAGTCCTGTCGAAGGTTGATGCAATCAAATCCGTGGCGGGTGAGCATACTTGGCCTGATAAAGGTTCACTGTACGTGGCGACCACGCATACGCAGGCGCGCTATGCACTGCCAAACGTGATTAAAGGCTTTATCGAACGTTATCCGCGTGTCTCGCTACACATGCATCAGGGCTCGCCAACGCAGATTGCTGAGGCCGTGTCGAAGGGAAATGCCGACTTTGCCATTGCCACTGAAGCACTGCATCTTTACGAGGATTTGATCATGCTGCCGTGCTATCACTGGAACCGTGCCATTGTCGTCACGCCGGACCATCCGCTGGCTACGAAGAGCAAAGTGTCGATTGAAGAACTTGCAGAATATCCATTAGTCACCTACACCTTCGGTTTTACGGGGCGTTCAGAACTGGACACTGCGTTTAACCGTGCCGGGCTCACCCCGCGCATTGTCTTTACTGCAACCGATGCTGACGTGATAAAAACCTATGTTCGGCTGGGACTGGGGGTAGGGGTAATTGCCAGTATGGCGGTGGATCCCGTATCCGACCCTGACCTAGTGAGAATCGAAGCGACCGACGTCTTTAGCTACAGCACCACCAAAATTGGCTTCCGTCGCAGCACTTTCCTGCGTAGCTATATGTATGACTTTATCCAGCGCTTTGCGACGCATCTGACGCGTGATGTTGTTGATACTGCAGTAAGGTTACGCTCGAATGAAGATATTGAAGCGATGTTCAAAGACATCAAGCTGCCCGCAAAGGAGACTGTAATTTAAATTGTGTATCTACCTGTTTTTAATATATTCATTCCAACAACGGAGACAGGCAAACTATGGATGAAAAGAAACGCAAAGCGTTGGCGGCTGAACTGGCTAAAGGCTTTAAAACCGAAGCTGATCTTGGCCAGTTTTCTCGCATGCTGATAAAGTTGACCGTCTAAACAGCGTTAAATGCTGGGCTGACTGACCATCTCGGGTATGAGAAAAATGCCCGAGTTATTGTCAAATCTGGTGTATGGAGTCATCAGGCAACGTTCCGGTCTGA
>NZ_MAYS01000345.1 GCF_001756855.1 Candidatus Erwinia dacicola
GTATTAGTTGACCACTACAGCATCGAGTGGTTGCTGAAGCCCAGCTTGCCGGTCACTTTTACGCTGCGCGCTTTGGTCTGCACGCCGTTAAACCGGATACCCTGCTCGGTTTCATAGCGCTCAACGCCGTCCAGACTGTTGAAAAAGTCGAAGTGCCACCAGGCGCGGCGGAATTCGCCGTTCGTCACCACCTGCAAACCGCTGGCACGCTGCTGCGTTGATTTCACCCACCTCAAACTGCTTGCGCGCCTGCTTGATAGTGGCCGGACGTAAAAAGCTGCCAACGACTTCAGCACGGTAATGAAATAGGATAAGTCATGAGTTTGCTCCTAGCTGCGCCACGGCGGGCTCATAATTTAGTGACGTAACAATTATGTGAAGTCATCTATAGACTTCTGGACGTCTAAATATCTCTCACTAAGAGTGTCATGAGAGGCCTTCAGCAGCAAACGAGGAAATTTCATCGCACATGAATAAAATTCATCATGGGTAAATGACAACGGTTCAGGCAGGGAATTACGGTGCCAACATCGCTCCGGCTTGGGCCATCTGTGCATCTGACAGCGCAGATACCCGACTTAGCTGGCAAGCGCCTAGCTGTGCGGCGACAGCGCTAAGCGCAGCGGTTAACGGCTCCATCGGTTTACCCGGCGCCTTATTCACGTAGATATAGAGCGGGCGGGTATTAAGGGTAGCGGCCGCTGCGAATATTCTCCGCACTCGGCGCGATCCAGTCGTGACCTTCACGCGCCCCTGGCACAATTTTTACACCGCTGATATGAAAGCCGGCGCTGACGTAGCCAATCCCGTTCAGGGAAGCGGCTACCCCCTCACCACGGCAACAGAACCCAGGTACTCACCGACATCATTGCGAAAATCGCCGTTGCACAGCGCCTGCTGCTTAAAGAAACCCCAAATACTGGATGCAGAGTTACGGCCAAAGCGCTGCAGCCCACGCTGCGCCCATCCCGGCTGATTTAGCTGCAGATCGCCCTAGGTTTTAGGCACCGAAGGCACGCGGCAGCGGCGGGTAATGGAGAAAATGGCATCCAGCTTGCGCATTCAGTCTGACCAGCGAATTTTCCTGATTTACCACCACCTGCGCATCCATCGCCACTGGCATAGCCAGCGGCGGGTAGCCGTAGCTGTCTTCAAACAGCTGATGCTCCACCGTCTGCATCGGACGGCTTATCGCCCCTAGCTGGGCGGTGCCCGCCGCTTGGATTTGCACATTCACCCCGAGATAGAGACGATTAAAATTTTAGCCCCACAGCGCCATCAGGTTGCCAAGGGTTTCAGAGAGAGAGAGCCGACGCTGGTCAGATTGCCCGCCGGCATCCCCTCTTTGGCGTGGGAGCAGGCAGCCACCGGCAGGAGTGCTAGGGCGATTAGCTTTTTCATTACGTCAGGTCCGGTTGCCTTATCGCAGGGCATTCTCAGCCAGTTCGGCAGTGACAATCAACCTCGGCGGCAGATGAAAGCTGAAACAGCTCTCGCGATGCGGCACGCTGCTGATATCCAGCCGCGCATTATGGTGGCTGAGCGCATGTTTGACGATCGCCAGTCCCAGCCCGCTGCCGCCGGTCTGCCTTGAGCGGGCTTTATCCACCCGGTAGAAACGTTCGGTCAGGCGCGGCAGGTGCTCGGCGGCAATTCCTGGCCCGTTATCCTTAACCTTGAACTCGGCACCGTGGCTGCTGCACAGCCAGCTGATATCGATGCGCGTACCGTCAGGGGTGTGATTTACCGCGTTATATACTAGGTTGGAGATGGCGCTGCGCAGCTGTTCGTCATTGCCGTACACGCGCAGATGCGGGTCGGCATGGAAGTGGATCTCATGGCGACCATTACTGAGAGTTTCTGCCTCGCGCTGCAGTACGCGCAGCATCATCGGCACGTCGACTTTTTCCTGCAAGTCCAGCGCCGGCGCCGCCTCAATGCGCGACAGCGTCAGCAGCTGTTTCACTAGGCTGTCCATGCGCCTAGTCTGCTCCTGCATAGTATGCAGCGCCTTATCGCGCAGCGTGCCCTCCAGCACCGAGTCATTCATCATCTCTAGGTAGCCCTGCAGCACCGTCAGCGGGGTGCGCAGTTCATGGCTGACGTTGGCGAAGAAGTTACGGCGTGCTCCTTCCAGCTGGTGCATCTGCGTGACGTCGCGCGCCACCAGCAGCCACTGCCCTTCGCTGTAGGGCATCACGCGGAATTCGATGTGGCGGTGGCTGTTAAGCACCAACGTCAGAGGGCGGGAAAAATCGCGCTGGCGCAGATAGCGGGTAAATTCAGGGTAGCGCAGCAGGTTAAGGATGTTCTGGCTATTATCCTCCGGCCAGCGCAGGCCGAGCATCTGCTGAGCTAGGCCGTTACACCAGAAAATCGTCCCCTCTTCGGTGGTCAGCACCACCGCATCCGGCAGCGATTCCGCACCGCTGCGAAAACGTTTGATCAGGTGGCCAAGCTCACGGCGGCGGCGGCGGTTACGCGCCTGCATCTGGTACAGGCCGTAGAACAGCGGCTCCCAGCTACCGCGCCCGCTGGGTGGCGTCATGCTACGGTCAACCCACAGCCAGTGTGAAAGGCGCAATAAATTGTTGAAGTGAAAACCCAGCACGCAGAGCACTGAGACTAACAGCAGCCAAGGCAGCCAGCCCACCAGCAGCCCGAGAATAAGCGCGGGCAGACCAGCAAGCAGCAGTTCTAGAAGTAATCTCTTCCAAGAGAGGCGTTCCAGCACGGTTCAGACTCCAGCGTGAACGATCAGTAGCGTGCAGAGAAACGATAACCTGTTCCGCGAACCGTCTGCACCATGCGATCGTGCCCGGTCAGTTCCAGCGCCTTACGCAGGCGGCGAATGTGGACGTCAACGGTACGATCTTCGACGTATACGTTAGTGCCCCACACATGGTTTAGCAACTGCTCGCGGCTGTAAACGCGCTCGGGATGCGTCATAAAGAAGTGCAGCAGTTTATATTCGGTCGGCCCCATTTCCAGCGGCTGCATATCGGACATCACGCGGTGCGATGACGGGTCCAAGCTCAGTCCTTGCATCTCAATTACCTCGTCCACCGCCATAGGGGTAATACGGCGCATCACCGCTTTGATGCGTGCCACCAGCTCTTTCGGCGAGAAGGGCTTGGTAATATAGTCGTCAGCGCCCACTTCCAAGCCCCGCACGCGATCTTCCTCTTCGCCCCGGGCGGTCAGCATCATCACCGGAATATCGCGGGTCATCGCTTCGCGCTTCAGGTGTTTAATAAACTGGATGCCGGAACCGCCCGGTAACATCCAGTCCAGCAGGATTAAATCCGGCCAGGGTTCAATCAACAGATTAACTGCACTGCTATAATCTTCGGCCTCGATCGGCTGGTAGTCATTTTGTTCAAGGACGAAATATAACATCTCACGGATTGGGGCTTCATCTTCCACGACCAGAATGCGCTTAGGCATTATTACTCCTGCTGCTGTTTACGGCTTTTACGGGGATATGCGGCACCATTATGCGTCAGTTTTATGACAATTTTATGAAAAAGCATCCCCTGAAATTCTGCGCGATTTGAATAATATAAGGTCGATCGGTTAACCCTATTTATAATAGGGTTAACGTTTTTCTGCTGACAGGAAGTTATATACGCGTCCTCCACACCGCTGACTGGCATCTAAGCCGAGCGGCCGAGCACTAGGCTTTTCTCGACTGGCTGCTGGAGAAGGCGGAGGCGCTGCGGACGGCAACTTACAGGCCCCGTGCGTCGAGCCGGCGAGGGTAGAGTCTTAAGGCTGGCAACGGGTGATGGCACCATGGGTTTCTGGAAAGCTCTGACGAAGGTGTTTCCGGACACCCGTCACCAACGGTTGTTCAGGCGTTCCAGCGTGTTCATCGAGCCGAAGTACGCCAGCGCATCGGCCTCCGCTTCGTCTATCATCTCCGTGACCGGCTGTATCGGCGCTTTCAGGCCGCTGTGCGCATCGGAGATGACCAGCTTTACCCCCTCTAGGCCGCGCTCTTTCAGGCTGAGCAGGAAGGCCAGCCAGAACGCTTTCGTTTTTGACTCGCCGATTCACGTAGGTCGCATCCA
>NZ_MAYS01000346.1 GCF_001756855.1 Candidatus Erwinia dacicola
TCAGCAAGAATACGCTTTATCGCTATATCCAACAGGAGCGACAGGCTGGCGGAGAGCTGTATCAGCAACTTCCTCACCGGGGAAAACGCTACAGCTACAGTGCCGAGAACCTCAAACGACGCCCTATTCCCAACCGCGTTGGCATTGAGCATCGCCCACCTGAAGCCGACCTCAAACAGGAACCTGGCCATTTCGAGATTGACACCATCTTCGGCAAAGATCAGAAGTCATTCCTGCTCACTCTCGTAGATAAGGCCCTGAAAACCGTCATCATTCGCAAGTTGCCCAATAAGCCGGCGGAGACCGTGGCTGCCGCTTTCAGGGACATTGAAGCCAATACCTTCTGCGAGTTTAAGACCCTGACCGCAGATAACGGCCCTGAATTCGCCCTGCACGAGCAAATCACGGAAATCACAGGGGCGCAGGTCTACTTTGCACGCCCATACCATTCCTGGGAACGTGGCCTGAATGAGCATACCAACGGTCTGATACGGCGCTTTTACCCCAAGGGAACCGACTTCAGTCAGGTGAGCCATCGCAAGATGGCTGAACTCGAACACATACTCAACACGCGCGGGAGAAAATCACTGGGCTATCGTTCCCCCAACGAGGTATTTTTAACGCACTTACTGGCGGCATAAGCCCCCTCGGTTTTGTTGCGTTTCGAGTGGGAATGGGGCGAGCTATATTTGCTGAAAATGGCATTCCCCCGGAATTTTGTCACATTATACTCCTGATTGACCCTTTACGTGCATTAGATTGAATGACGGATTAAGTGACTGGTTTTGATATTAAAAGTGTACTGATGCACACTGTCACATAATCGACCGTATAGATGACAGGTGTGAAATGTTAATTGGTTATATGCGCGTTTCAAAAATTGATGGTTCGCAGACAACGGATCTCCAGCGTGATGGATTGCTTGTTGCCGGTGTCAGTCCGACGCATCTTTATGAAGACTATGCTTCTGGCAAAATTGAAGACCGCCCCGGGCTGATGAACTGCCTGAAAGCATTACGGGAGGGCGACACGCTGGTTGTCTGGAAACTGGATCGCCTGGGACGCGATTTACATCATCTGATCAACACGGTTCACGACCTGACGGGGCGGGGTGTGGGACTTAAGGTTTTGACGGGACATGGGGCTGCCATTGATACCACTACTGCTGCGGGCAAACTGGTTTTTGGTATTTTTGCGGCACTATGGCGGTGGCGCGGTGGTCCACCACTACCTCGATCACCGCACGGGGAAGCATAAGCGCCAGACGCT
>NZ_MAYS01000347.1 GCF_001756855.1 Candidatus Erwinia dacicola
ATTGCTGAAGCGGGAAGGTAAATGTCCGCAGCATGTGCATCACCGGCAGATACAGTACCGGAGTAATATAATCGAGTGCGATCATGGCAAACTGAAACGGATAATCAACGCCACGCTGGGTTTCAAATCAATGAAGACGGCTTACGCCACAATCAAAGGCATTGAAGTGATGCGGGCGCTACGGAAAGGTCAGGCAGAATCATTTTATTTTTGGCATCCCCTAGGCGAGATGCGTCTGGTGAGCAGAGTCTTTGAAAGATAAGACCTTTCAATAACACGAAAGGCTAACTCATCAATATCTTTGCAACAGTGCCATAATGATCAGCATCCCCACAGTGCACTGGGATACTGCTCACCACGTGAGTATCGTCGACGGCGCGAGTCGTTAACTTAAGAGTGATCTGGTGTCTGGATTTATAAGGTCAAATCCAGCGGAGATTTCAGATTCGCGCGACTGACGAGTTGGCGCCTAGGATACCAGCCTGACGCCAAATCGTAGCTAAAATATTTTGTAATATGATTATATTACGATGGTTTAAGGGACAACTGCCACCCTAATGAAACATTAATGTCAAAAGAATCTATATTTCCCTTTCCCTAGGCGCGGTTTGTCGCTGATAATGCGCCGCGTTCATGTCCTCCAAAATGGCGTAACGCTTATGCTGCATCTGTTTGCTGGTCTTGATTTACATACCGGTTTGTTCCTAGTTCTTGCTCTGTTGTTCGTACTGGTTTACGAAGCAATCAATGGCTTCCACGATACGGCCAACGCGGTAGCTACCGTGATTTATACCCGTGTAATGCGATTGCAGTTAGCGGTGGTCATGGCCGGGGTATTCAACTTCTTTGGTGTATTGTTTGGCGGCTTGAGCGTGGCTTACGCGATTGTCCATCTGCTACCCACCGATTGCCTGCTTAATGTAGGGTCGGTTCATGGCCTAGCAATGGTCTTCTCCATGCTGCTGGCTGCGATTATCTGGAACCTCGGCACTTGGTATTTCGGATTACCGGCCTCCAGCTCTCATACCCTGATCGGTGCCATTATTGGTATTGGCCTGACTAACGCGTTGCTGACTGGCACCTCGGTAGTAGATGCGCTCAATATTCCCAAAATGATCGGCATCTTTATGTCGTTGATTATTTGGCCGATTATTGGCTTGGTGATTGCCGGCGGGCTGGTATTCATCCTGCGCCGTTACTGGAGCGGGAATAAAAAACGTCAGCGTATCCATATGACTCCAGTAGAGCGCGAGAAGATCGACGGCAAGAAAAAGCCACCGTTCTGGACGCGTATCGCGCTGATTGTCTCGGCGATTGGCGTCAGCTATTCGCACGGTGCTAACGACGGACAGAAAGGCATTGGCCTGATTATGCTGGTGCTGATCGGCGTGGCGCCGTCGGGCTTTGTGGTCAATATGAACTCCAGCGATTATGACATTACGCGCACGCGTGATGCCGTGAACCACCTAGAGCAGTATTACCAGCAGCACGCGGCAACGCTGACACACATCATCCAGATGTCGCCGCCAGCGTTGCCGATGCCGGAACCGGTGCTTTCCGGCCCGCATGATTTCCACTGCGACGCTGCCCGTGCGCTGCCGGCTATCGAGCGTGTGCAGGGGCTGCTGAACAATCTCAGCAGCTATGATACGCTGAACGTTGAGCAACGCGGTCAGCTGCGCCGCCTGCTGATGTGCATCTCGGATACCGCTGAAAAAACCGCCAAGCTGCCGGAAACTAAGCCTGACGACAAACGTTTCCTCAATAAGCTGAAGGGCGACCTGCTGAATACCGTTGAGTACGCGCTGGTGTGGATCATCCTTGCCGTGGCGCTCGCGCTGTCGCTGGGGACCATGTTCGGCTGGCGTCGCGTTGCCACCACTATCGGTGAGAAGATCGGTAAGAAGGGCATGACCTATGCTCAGGGGATGTCGGCGCAGATGACGGCGGCGGTCTCTATTGGCGTGGCGAGTTATACCGGAATGCCGGTTTCCACCACGCACGTGCTCTCCTCTTCCGTGGCGGGCACCATGCTGGTTGACGGCGGTGGCGTTCAGGGCCGCACCATCAAGAACATCCTGCTGGCGTGGGTATTCACCCTGCCGGTCTCAATTGTGCTGTCAGGTGGGCTGTACTGGATTGCGCTGAAACTGATTTAATTATGTAGCAGTCAATCATTTTTCCGATCGACACGAAAAAGGGCGACCATTTTTGATGGTCGCCCTTTTTTAATGCCAGATGGCTAGACCAATCTGGCTAATCACTACCAGCCCACACAAGGAGCTGGTCAACATAAACTGCCCGCGCAGGCGCTGACAGCGGCGAATAAACTCATCATCGTGGTGGTCGAGGTAGCGCTGATACCAGATATAGCCAATCAGCCGCACCTGCTTGCCCGGCTGCCTGTGAGACGTAAAGAACCCTGCCCTATCCACGTACTGATACAGCAGCGGATCGCAGCCGCGCAGCGCCACTAACAGCGCGCGCAGCGAAGAGAAATAGCGCGCCATATTCACCACACAAACGGCAGAGAGAACCCAGAAAAGCGCGACGGTGCTGATCATGATCCCCTCCAAGACTTTCATCAGGAAATGCGATACGCGGCGAGAACGGGATCAATTCCCGCTGGTTTGCCAACCCTTATAATTGAGATGGTTGCTGCAGCTGGTCAGCGTGACAGCGCTGCTTTTGTTGCCGTCTTTTATCAGTGTAGAAGATCTGCTTAAATTTCTTCCAGCGATGTTTGTAGTGGCACACTGACACTGGCCACCTGATCGGAAGGTGATATTCTCACCTTCCCAACACCACAGGTGACCCAATGGCTAAACATTTCACGCCGGAATTTAAGCTCGAAGCGGCGAAGTTAGTTGTCGACCACGGCTATACCTACGTTAAGGCCGCAGAGGCAGTTAACGTAAGCCATTCGGCTATCCCCCGTTGGGTGAATAAGCTGCGACTTAAGCGCCAGGGGAAAACGCCCGCCGGGCTTCCTCTGACGCCAGAACAGCTCGAGCTGCGTGAGGCGAGGAAGAAAATACAACGCCTTGAAATGGAGAACGAAATCCTAAAAAAGGCTACGGCGCTCTTAATTGTCGCTACCGATGTAAAACTGGCCCACCCCCTTTGAATTACTCGAACGTTGTTGCTTTCGTTTTCTTCTGGATTTGACCGCTTTTCAGGTTATCCTTCAGTCGGTAGCTTTGGCCGCTGATTTGGGCGA
>NZ_MAYS01000348.1 GCF_001756855.1 Candidatus Erwinia dacicola
GTGTTACTGAATGTCATGCTGTGGTCAGCCATCAGTTTATTCCTTTTAAGATAATTGTCTGATTAACCATTACCTTACCGGATAAGCCGATGGCTCTCACCATCCTTCCAAATTTACACCACGTCCCAAGACTCTACCTGAGGGGGCCAGTCTAATCGGTGATTAAAGTGGCGCGGTTTGAACTAAACCTTGGCAGAGTGAATAAGCATGAAACATTTACAGGTAGCAGTAGGCATTATCCGTAACGGCGCTCGGCAGATTTTTCTGGCGCAGCGCGCCGCCAGTTCGCATATGGCAAACATGTGGGAATTTCCGGGCGGTAAAATCGAGAGCGGAGAAACGCCAGAGCTGGCGTTGAAACGTGAGCTGCAGGAAGAAAATGGCATTGAGGTGCTGAGCGCCAGCTCATACGGGATTGCCGACCATACTTACGCCGACCTGCGTGTGACGCTGCACTTCTTTCTGGTTGAACAGTGGAATGGGGAGCCGTATGGGCGGGAAGGGCAACCGTCACGCTGGGTAGCGCAGGCTAATCTGCAGGCTGATGAATTTCCATTGGCCAATGCGGAGCTGGTGGTGCGCCTGAAAGCTGAAGCGCATCAGGCCACGCCGTAACCTTAACAGCTAGTCGCGATCGAGCAGTTGTTCACTCCATCTTTCGTTGTCATTCAGACCGTCGCTGCTGGGAATTCTCTTTTCTTCAGCGGCCCATTCGCCAAGATCGATCAGCTGGCAGCGCTTGCTGCAAAACGGACGCCAGCTGCTGAGTTCATCCCAAATCACCTGCTTGCCGCAGGTCGGGCAGTTCACCATGATTACATCATTCATACAATTACCTCAACAACAGGCCAGCTCAAAATCGAGAGGGGCGGTAACTTCACCACATTCGCTATCCAGCGGCAAAAAACGGATGGCATAACGGATTTTATGACCGGAAACCTGCGGATAAAGAGAGTCGTCCAGCTTTAACTGCAGGAGCAGCAGGTCAGCACCCTCAGAGTTATCTTGGAAGAAACCGTTCAGGCTAGTGTGATTGCGGAAGATCCCGGACTGACGGATCAAGTCGAGGATCATCGTCAATGCATCGCGCATTGGCGCTAGGGAGTTCAGCCATATGACCACCTGCTGGTCACGTAGCGGTTGTTCAATATGAAGCCAGATATGCAGCGTCGGCAGATCTAAAGCTACAGCAGCCACCCGGGATGCTTAAACGCTGACGCACTAAGGCAATTAAACGATCTTCGTGCAGCAGCTGGCCCATGCGCGGAGCGACCATCAGCGCCGCACCGCGGGTTTTCAGGTCGGCTAGCCGGGCATCAATAGTGGCGGTATCGACGCTAGGAACTTTGAACCATGACTGCAGTTTTTGCTGCTGACGCTCCAACTCTTTAAAGATTTCGGTGCGCAGTTCACCACGTTCAAACACGTCGAGCAGATCGGCGGCATTACGGAAAAATGTCAGCGCGCCCAAGTGATCAACAATGTTCTGGCTGGCGCTAAGTTGCTTGAGTAAAAATTCGATACGCAGCCAAGTACGCATTTTTTCGTTCAGTGGATGTTCAAAAGAACCGTTGTGCTCATGCTGTTAATCTCGATCGATTGCTGCTGCCAGCGCCAAATAGTGCTGATGGAGTTCAGCAACGCGCGCGATCGCCGCTTCGGGCGATCCGCTGTTATCAATAATGTCATCCGCCGCTGCCAAGCGCGCTTCACGCGAGGCTTGAGCAACAAGAATATTTCCCGCCTGTTCACGGCTGATACCGTCGCGGCATAGGGTTCGCGCCAGCTGGGTTTCACGGTCTACGTCGACCACCAGCACCCGGTCAGCGATGTGTTGCAAATGGTTCTCTACCAGCAGCGGAACCACCCACAGGCACCAAGCTGAGCGGGTCAATGCTAACTGCTTACGCGTCTCTGCATGGATAAAAGGATGTAACAGTTTGTTAATCCAGCTTTTATCCTGCGGCGAACTGAAGATTTTCTGGCGCAATACGCCCCGGTTCAGCGAACCGTTCAGGTGCAGAATCTCGTCACCAAAGCGCTGGGAAACGGCCGCCAGTGCTGGCTGCCCGGGCTCTACCACTTGGCGCGCAATCACGTCGGAATCAACAATATCAATGTCCAATGCGGCAAAAGCGTTAGCGATAGTACTTTTTCCACTGCCAATGCCGCCAGTTAGCGCAACGATATAAGGCATGCTTTCAAGTTCTCGCTGCTTTGTTGACCTAATTTTACACCGGACAGCTCAATTTTGAGGTGCAGATCACAAAGCAGTTTTACAGGTAAATTTAGCGGATTGTAGCGTAAATAAAGCAAATTTCGCAGTCTTGTCAGCGCGTTCTTAGCGCGTATAATAGTGTCACTGGAACAGGCATTCAGCTTTATCCGCGCCGCGTTATCCTGAAGGGGGCGCTCTCGGATCACCGCCATCAATCAGCATAATCGTTATGCGCATCGGAAGAAGACATTAAGTTAGCGAAAGCGCATCGACAAATCGAGGGCACGCACATGTTTCGTCAATGCACCAACGGAGATATAGTCCACGCCGGTTTCTGCAAAGATTCGCAGGGTTTCGTCGGTCACATTCCCAGAGACTTCCAGCAGGGCGCGGTTATCACTCAGCTTGACGGCATCGCGCATCTGCTCGACGGTAAAGTTATCGAGCATCACGATATCTGCGCCAGCCTGCAGCGCCTGCTCCAGCTCTTCCATGGTTTCGACCTCGACTTCTACCGGCGCATCAGGGTGTAGCCAGAAGGCTTTTTCCACCGCTTTGGTGATCGAGCCACAGGCAATAATGTGGTTTTCTTTGATCAAAAAGGCATCCGACAGACCAAGGCGATGGTTGGTGCCACCGCCGCACAGCACGGCGTACTTCAACGCGGTACGCATCCCGGGCAGGGTTTTACGCGTATCCAGCAGCTGGGCGCGGGTGCCTTCCAGAATAGCCACATAGCGGCTAACTTTGGTCGCTACGCCGGACAACGTCTGCACAAAATTTAGCGCGGTGCGCTCTGCGGTGAGAATAAGTTTCGCCGGACCAATAGCTTCGAACAGCGTCTGATCAGCGACGATCTTATCACCGTCATCCACATGCCAGGTAATCTGTACTTTGTCATCCAGCTGGATAAACACTTCCTTCACCCAACGTTTACCGCAAAAAATACCGGGTTCACGGGTGATGACAACAGCATGCGAGGTCGTATCGTCAGAAAGCAGGCTGGCAGTGATGTCCTGGCAGGGATCCACTTCGCCACCCAGATCTTCACGCAGCGCCAGCGCTACGCTAGGGGGAATATCATCCTCAATACGGTCCATCAGTTCAGCACGGCGGCTATCAGGATCGTAACAGCGAGACGTCATGATCAAACTCCGAAAGGTCGGGTAACAGAGGCTGACATGCTAGCCTGTTTAACCCTGCCTTGCCAGCCACCTCAGCGCGTGGGAGGAGTGCCAAAATGCCGCTGTTGAAACTGATAACGTTCGACCTCGAAGCCGTGGCACTGTTGCAAAGATATTGATGTAATTAGGGTTTGCCCAGCGGTCGTGACGCAGACTTAGTGTTGTTGTATTCTTTGCTTTTTGGATGATTGATGGCAAAGGTTGATGTGGTTTGTCCTCGCTGTTCTGAAACTAGGTTATCCGAAATTTGTGGCTGACAGCACGGCTTAATCGCTGATCCTTGTGACAGACCCTCACCATATAAGGTACTATCCTCGCCAAACTTACAGCTGTGTGGTGCCTTGCCCTTAACGCGCCGCGAAGTGAGGAGAAGAGAACAGTGAGTGACCTGACGCAGGATGGTGCAGAGCGCCTTTCCCTGCACACCTTTACCGAAGATGCGTACCTTAAATACTCCATGTACGTCATCATGGACCGAGCGCTTCCTTACATCGGTGATGGCCTGAAACCGGTTCAGCGCCGCATTATCTATGCCATGTCCGAACTGGGCCTGAATAACAGCGCCAAGTTTAAAAAATCGGCGCGTACCGTCGGTGACGTACTGGGTAAATACCATCCGCACGGCGACAGCGCCTGTTATGAAGCGATGGTGCTGATGGCGCAGCCGTTCTCCTACCGTTATCCGCTGGTCGATGGCCAAGGAAATTGGGGGGCACCGGATGACCCGAAATCCTTCGCTGCGATGCGTTATACCGAATCGCGCCTGTCAAAGTATGCCGAAGTGCTGCTGGGCGAGCTGGGTCAGGGCACCGTTGACTTCGTACAGAACTTCGATGGCACCATGCAGGAGCCGTCGATGCTGCCGGCGCGCCTGCCGAATATCCTGCTGAACGGTACCACTGGGATCGCGGTCGGCATGGCAACGGATATTCCGCCGCACAACCTGCGCGAAGTGGCGCAGGCGGCGATGGCGATTATCGACAATCCGAAAACCACGCTCGATGAGCTGTTGGATATCGTACAGGGGCCGGATTATCCGACCGAGGCTGAAATCATCACGCCGCGCAGTGAGATCCGCAAAATTTACCAGAACGGCCGTGGCTCGGTGCGCATGCGTGCCGTGTGGAAGAAAGAGGATGGCGACGTGGTGATCACCGCGCTGCCGCACCAGGTTTCCGGTGCGCGGGTGCTGGAGCAGATTGCCACGCAGATGCGCAATAAAAAGCTTCCGATGGTGGAGGATCTGCGTGATGAATCCGATCATGCGAATCCGACGCGCTTGGTGATTGTGCCGCGCTCAAACCGCATGGACATGGAGCAGGTAATGAACCACCTGTTTGCTACCACCGATCTGGAACGCAGCTACCGCATCAACCTGAATATGATCGGCCTAGATAACCGCCCGGCGGTGAAAAACCTGCTGGAGATCCTCTCCGAGTGGCTGGTGTTCCGCCGTGATACGGTGCGCCGCCGCCTCAACTATCGTCTGGAAAAAGTGCTCAAGCGCCTGCATATCCTTGCCGGTTTGCTGGTGGCATTCCTCAATATTGATGAAGTGATCCACATCATCCGTAGCGAGGATGAGTCGAAGCCGGTGCTGATGTCGCGCTTTGACATTTCAGAGACCCAAGCTGAAGCGATCCTCGAACTAAAACTTCGCCATCTCGCCAAGCTGGAAGAGATGAAAATTCGTGGTGAGCAGGATGAGCTGGAGAAAAATCGCGCCCATCTGGAAGCGCTGCTGGCCTCCGAACGCAAAATGAATACCCTGCTGAAGAAAGAGCTACAAACAGACAGCGGGGCCTACGGCGACGATCGTCGTTCGCCGCTGAGTGAGCGTGAAGAAGCGAAAGCGATCAGCGAAAACGAGCTGGTGCCGTCTGAGCCAGTCACGATTGTGCTGTCGCAGAGCGGCTGGGTACGCAGCGCCAAGGGGCACAATATCGACCCGACCAGCCAGAGCTACAAGGTCGGGGACAGTTTTCGCGCCGCCGCACGCGGCAAGAGCAATCAGCCGGTGGCCTTTATCGATTCCACTGGACGCAGCTACGCGCTCGACCCGGTCACGCTGCCGTCGGCACGCGGGCAGGGCGAGCCGCTGACCGGCAAACTCACGCCGCCGCCGGGCGCAGTAGTGGAGCAGGTGCTTATGGAGAATGACGATCAGAAACTGCTGATGGCCTCCGATGCCGGTTACGGCTTTATCTGTACCTTTAGCGATCTGGTCTCGCGCAACCGCGCCGGTAAATCGCTGCTGAGCTTGCCGGAAAACGCCAAAGTGATGACGCCGATGGCGATCCACAGCAATGACGATCTGCTGCTGGCGATCACCACTGCCGGACGGATGCTGATGTTTCCGGTGGGTGACCTGCCGAAGCTGTCGAAGGGTAAGGGTAACAAGATTATCTCTATCCCTTCTGTGCAGGCAGCTTCGGGTGTAGACAAGCTGGCCTGGCTGCTGCTGCTGCTGCCGCAAAGCGCCATTACGCTGTATGTGGGCAAACGCAAGCTGACGCTGCAAGCCGCCGATTTGCAGAAATTCCGTGCCGAACGCGGCCGCCGTGGCACGCTGTTGCCGCGCGGTCTGCAGCGTATCGACAAAGTCGAAATTGAAGGGCCAGTGCGCGCTGCACCGGTAGATGACAGCGAAGAGTAACGACGGCGGCCTACATGCGGGCCGCTGCCTTAAGGTGACGACGAGGTTTTGATGCTTGCTATTTTACGTACCATCATCGTGGTGGTGTACTCCATTCTGCTGTGTATCTTTGGCTGTATTTACTGCCTGTTCAGCCCGCGTAACCCGCGCCACGTGGCAACCTTTGGCCACTTGTTTGGCCGTCTGGCGCCGGTCTTTGGCCTGAAGGTGGAGCTGCGTAAGCCGCAGGGCGCAGAGAATTATCCGAATGCAATTTATATCTGTAACCATCAGAATAACTACGACATGATCACCGCTGCCGCGATTGTGCAGCCAACCACGGTGACCGTGGGCAAAACCAGCCTGCTGTGGGTGCCGTTCTTCGGCCTGCTGTACTGGCTGACCGGTAACCTGCTGATCGACCGTAACAACCGTGCTAAAGCGCACGGCACCATTGGCGAGCTGGTTGCTCAGTTTAAGAAGAAGAAGATCTCATTCTGGATGTTCCCCGAGGGGACGCGCAGCCGCGGCCGCGGCCTGCTCCCGTTTAAAACCGGTGCCTTCTACGCGACCATCGCGGCGGGCGTACCGATTATTCCGGTGGTGGTATCCAACACCCACGGCAAAATTAAGCTCAACCGCCTGAAAAACGGCCTTGCGATTGTCGAAATGCTGCAGCCGGTGGATACTGCAGCCTTTGCCGACCAGTCGGTGCGTAAGCTGGCGACACACTGTCGCGAGCTGATGGCGGCTAAGCTGAATGAATTAAATGCCGAAGTGGCAGAGCGCGAAGCCGCAGGTAAGCTATAAATTAACGCAGTGGCCGCACTGGCAGCCAAGCTGACCGCGAAAGACGGCAGCACAGCCTGCGCACAATGATAAAAAATGGAATACGGTCACTGCGGCACTGTTGCAAAGATCTGGCGATGGTAAACTGATGCCACTGTTTAGTTGAAGGAGCAGCACATGAACCCATTTAAAGGTCGACATTTTGAGCGTCATATTATCCTGTGGGCCGTCCGCTGGTACTGCAAATATGGCATCAGTTATCGTGAGCTGCAGGAGATGCTGGCTGAGCGAGGGGTAAATGTCGATCACACCACGATTTATCGATGGGTTCAGCGTTATGCACCTGAAATGGAAAAGCGGCGGCGCTGGTACTGGCGTCAACCTTCCGGTTTTGGCTCATGGCATCTCGATGAAACCTACGTGAAGGTCAACGGACGCTGGGCTTATCTGTA